>NZ_JBMVFV010000043.1:0-49376 GCF_049538395.1 Micromonospora sp. AB353
GCCGCTCGGGTCGCCGGCACGGCCGCGGCCCGGCGCGGTCCGCCGCAGGCCGGGGGTGAGCACGACGGTGGCGGTCAGGGACACGGCGGCGAGCAACGCGACGGCGCGCGCCGGCGTGACCAGGTCGGCGAGCGCCCCGGCGAGCGCGGCGCACGCCGCCTGCCCGGCCAGCATGCCGTTGTGGTGCAGGCCGAGCACCTGGCCCCGCGCCTCGGGCGGCGAGTGGGCGATGAGCCGCTCCTGCATCGGCAGGCTGGAGGCGTAGCCGACGGACGCGACGAGCGCGACGGCCATGACCAGCGGCAGCGGTGGTGACAGCAGGAGGAGCAGGTACGGCAGAGGGAGCAGCACCCGCAGCGGATGGATCCACCGTTCGCGGTGGGCCGGGGACAGGAACCGTCCGACCACGACGTCCCCGGCCAGCATGCCGAGTGCGGCGGCGGCGAGCAGGAAACCGGCGCGGTGGGCCGCGTACGGGACGAACAGCGCCTCGCAGCCGACGACGAGGCCGCCCGGTACCCAGAGGTTGAGCAGGAGCGACCGGCGGCCGGGGTCGGCCCAGAGCGTCCGGTTGACGCGCAGCGTGCGCGCGACCGTCACCCGTTCGGCGGCCCGGGCCGGGTGGTCGGCCAGCCCGAACCATCCCACCGCGGCCGACACCGCGCGCAGGGCCAGCGCCAGCAGGAACACCTGGTACGGGCTCAGCCACACCAGCAGGATGCCGGCCAGCCCGAACCCGGCGATCTGCATGACGCCGACACTCGTGTTCATGGTGGCCCGGGCCAGCACGAAGGCGTTCACCGGCACGATGTCGGTGAGCAGCGCCCACTTGGCGCCGGCAGCGACCGACCCCACGTACGCGGTGACGAAGATGATCGCGAAGCGGGCCCAGAGCGGCAGCCCGGGCACCGCCTGGAGCGCCGCTCCGGCGGCGGCCAACAGGGCGGCGAGCGTCATCGCCCGGCGCGGCGGAACGCTGTCGGCGGCGGACAGCAGCGTCAGGCTGCCGAGGACTCCGGCCAGCGGCGCACCGAACATGCTCAGCGCGGTGAGCAGGGCCGAGCCGGTCGACGCGTAGGTCAGGGCGCCCAGGGCCAGCGCCGACGTGGTGTGCGCCGCGATTCCGGCGCAATTGGCCAGGAACAGGTTGCGGAACTCCCGGACCGCGAACAGTTCTGCGTACGTTCTCACCCGGGCATGATCGGCAGGCCGTCGGCGTCTCTTCTAGAGTTACGTCTGGAGGCGAAACGTGGGCGTCTGGCAGGTGCCGTCCGATCTGGTCGCGCGGAGTCGCTTCACGGTGTCGCCGATGGCCGAGACCGTCGGCGCGCTGAAGGCGCTGCGTCATCCGCACGTCCCCTGGGAGCAGGCCTGGCGGCGACCGCACGTGGACGGGTTCCAGGGGTTGCTGGCCGCCCGGCCGGTGGTCCGGGCGCTGGTGGCGGCGTCGTTCAACCTCCGGTGGGTCGCGGACTTCCTCACCATCGCGCCCGCCTCGGCGGACCCGACGTTCGCCGCGGAGCTGGCGGCCGTCGAGGGGTTGTCCGACGAGCGGATCCGGGCCGACCTGCGTGCCACCCGGCCGGGCCTGCTCGCGGCCGAGCTGCTGGCGGACGGGCTCACCGGGCAGGTCGTGGAACTGCTCGACTGGATCTGGACGCACACCGTCGCGCCGGAGTGGCCGGAGCGGGAACGCCGGCTGCGGGCGGACATCGTGGCCCGCACCGCCGCCCTGAGCACGCGCGGCTGGGCCGGGGCGATCGCCGACATCAACCGCAACGTGCGGTGGCTGGGCGACGGCCGCCTCCAGGTCAACGACTACCCGGAGCCGCCGCTGTCGCTGCACGCGGCCGAGCAGTTGGTGTTCGTGCCGGCGCACTGCCGTCGCGGCTGGGTGGTCTGGGACGCGCCGGTCCGGTTCGGGATGGTCTATCCGGCGCGCGGGATCCTGGTCGACCCCACCTCACCGGCGCCGGACGGCCTGGCCCGGCTGGTCGGCGCGAACCGGGCCGACATCCTGGCCCGGTTGGACGCGCCGATGAGCACCTCGCAGCTCGTGGTGGTGACCGGGCTGTCCCTCGGCACGGTCAGCGACCACCTGCGGGTGCTGCGCGACGCGGGCGCGGTCGGCAAGCGGCGGTCCGGGCGTGAGGTGCTCTACTGGCGTACGCCGCTGGGCGAGGCGCTCGTCGATGGCGGGTGAGCGCCCCGGGTGTTAAGAAGGGGCCCTTCCTCTACCGCAGGCGTTAATAAGGGGCCCTTCCTTACACCTCAGCCGTCGCGCTTGGTGGTCCAGCGGAACGTGGTCAGGCACAGCACCAGGCCGATGACGCACCACGCGCCCAGCACCAGCGCGACGGTGCCCAGTTCGAACGAGCCGCCCGGCTCCCGGGCGCCGAAGCTGTCCGGCAGGAAGACCGACCGCAGCCCCTGGCACATCCACTTGAGCGGGAAGATCGCCGCGACCTGCTGCATCCAGGTGGGCAGGCTGGTGAAGACGAAGAAGACGCCGGAGATGAACTGGAGCACCAGCGCGACCGGGGTGACCACGGCCGAGCCGCTGCGCGCGGTGCGGGCCAGCGACGAGATGGCGATGCCGCACAGCGTGCAGGCGGTGACGCCGAGGACGGCGACCCAGGCGAACGTCAGCCACTTGCCGGTGGTCTGCGGCAGTTGCAGGTCGAACATCGCCACCGAGACGGCGAGCAGCAGCGCGGTCTCGGCGATGCCGATGACCACCACCATGATCACCTTGCCGGCGAACCAGACCCACTTCGGCATCGGCGTACCGCGGTAGCGCTTGAGCACGCCCCGGTCCCGCTCGATCGGGATCCAGATGCCGAGGTTCTGGAAGCTGACTGTCATCAGGCCGGTCGCGATCATGCCGGTGATGAAGTACTGGGTGTAGCTGACCCCGGGGGCGATCTCGTCGCTGAAGATCGCCGCGAAGATCAGGATCATGATGATCGGGAAGCCCATCGTGAACACGACGGACTCCCGGCTGCGCAGGAACTGGGTGATCTCCAGCCGCCCCTGACGCAGCGCCAGCGCGCCTGCTCCGGACCGCCGGGCGGAGGTGGCGGCGACCGGGGCCGCCGGCTTCGTCGTGGTGGTCATGAGTGTCCGATCATCCGCAGGTAGACGTCTTCCAGGGTCGGCCGGGTCACGGTGAGGCCCGGCACCTCGCCGCCGAAGCGCGCGGCCAGGTCGTACACCAGCGCCGTCGGCGTCGCGGTCTCCGCCGAGGCCGGCGTCCCGTCGGGGGTACGCCAGGAGACGGTCGCCAGCGACTCCTGCCGGTTGCCCAGCGCGTTCGGCGGCGCGACCTCGATCACCCGTCCGGCGGCGATCACGCCGACCCGGTCGGCGAGCGCCTCGGCCTCGTCCAGGTAGTGGGTGGTGAGCACGATCGTGGTGCCGGCGGCGGACAGGTCCCGGATCAGCTCCCAGAACTCGCGCCGGGCCTCCGGGTCGAAGCCGGTGGTCGGCTCGTCGAGGAAGAGCAGCTCGGGGCGGCCGATGATGCCCAGCGCCACGTCGAGGCGGCGCTTCTGCCCGCCGGAGAGCGTGTGCGTGCGCGCCTTGGCCTTGGCGCCCAGCCCGACCCGCTCGACCACCTTGTCCGGGTCGTCGGCGCCCGGGTAGAAGCCGGAGAAGTGGCGGACCACCTCGATGACGCTGAGCTCGTCGAACTCGCCGGTGCCCTGGAGCACGATGCCGACCCGGGAGCGCCAGGCGGCGTCGGGGTGGGCGGGGTCGGCGCCGAGGACGCGTACCTCGCCGGCGTCGCGCTGCCGGTAGCCCTCCAGGATCTCGACCGTGGTGGTCTTGCCGGCGCCGTTGGGGCCGAGCAGGGCGAACACCTCGCCCCGGCGGACGTCCAGGTCCACCGACGCGACCGCGACGTTGTCGCCGTACGCCTTGCGCAGCCCTCGCACGGAAATCGCGAGCTCGTTCTCCATGACGTCAAGTGTGCGTCGTGCGGTAGCCCGTTCCACTGCCGGGTCAGCAATATACGCGAGGTATACACTGAGTGTAGTCTCTGGTCATGACGGTTCCCCTGACCCTGCTCGGGCTGCTCGAACGCGAACCGAGCCACGGCTACGACCTCAAGCGCGACTACGACACCTTCTTCGGGCGCGGCAAGCCGCTGCCGTACGGGCAGGTCTACTCGACGCTGAGCCGGCTGGCCCGCGACGGCAAGGTGGTGGTCGGCGACGTCGCTCCCGGCGCCGGGCCGGACCGCAAGCGCTACGTCATCACCGACCGGGGCGCCACCGAGGTCGAGCACTGGCTGACCGAGCCGGTCGAGCCGGAACCGCACCTGCAGACCCTGTTGTTCACCAAGGTCGTGCTCGCGCTGATGCTCGACCGCCCAGCCGAGGAGTACCTGGACACCCAGCGCGCCGCCCACCTGCGCCGGATGCGCGAACTCACCGAGATCAAACGCGGCGGCGAACTCGTCGACGTGATGCTCGCCGACCACGGCCTCTACCACCTGGAGGCGGACCTGCGGTGGATCGAGACGACAGGCGCCCGGTTGGACGCCCTGAGAAAGGCGGTACGGCGATGAGCCCGATGATCGAGGCGCGCGACGTCACGTACGCGTTCGGCGAGACACCCGCCCTGCGCGGCGCGAGCCTCGCCGTGGCGGCCGGCGAGGTCGTCGCCGTGATGGGACCGAGCGGGTCCGGCAAGTCGACGCTGCTGCACTGCCTGGCCGGCATCCTGCGCCCCGACTCCGGCGAGGTCCGGTTCGACGGCACCCGGATCGACACCCTCGGCGAGGCCGACCGCAGCACGCTGCGCCGCGACAGCTTCGGCTTCGTCTTCCAGTTCGGGCAGCTCGTACCGGAACTCACCGCGGCCGAGAACGTGGCGTTGCCGCTGCTGCTGCGCGGTGTCCGCCGTACCCCGGCACTGCGTGCCGCCCAGGGCTGGTTCGAGCGGCTCGGCCTGGCCGGCCTGGAGCACCGCCGCTCCGGTGAACTGTCCGGCGGGCAGGCCCAGCGGGTCGCGCTCGCTCGCGGCCTGGTCGCCGAGCCCCGGGTGCTGTTCGCCGACGAGCCCACCGGCGCACTCGACTCGCTCACCGGCGAGGAGGTGATGACGCTGCTCGTGGACGCCGCCCGCGAGCGCGGCACGACAGTCGTCCTGGTGACGCACGAGGCGCGCATCGCCGCGTACGCCGACCGGGAGGTCATGGTGCGCGACGGCCGGGTCAACGCCCCCGCCGGGGTCGGCTCGTGATCGGGCTCGCGCTCCGGCTCGCCGTCGCGGGCGGCCGGGAGGCGCTGGTCCGGCTGGTCGCCATCGCCGCCGCCGTCGCTGTGGGCACCGGGCTGCTGCTCACCACGCTCGCCGGTGTACACGCCGCCGACGCCCAGCTCACCCGGTACGCGTCGATGTACCCGCAGGAGACGGCCGACGAGTCCGCCGACCCGCTGCTGTGGTCCACCCGGACCGACTACTTCCGCGGCGACCAGATCATCCGGGTCGACGTCGCCGCGACCGGCCCGGACGCGCCCACGCCGGTCGGCGTTCCCCGGGTGCCGGGGCCCGGCGAGTTCTACGCCTCCCCGGCGATGCGGAAGCTGCTGGCGACCACACCCGCCGACCAGCTCGCCGACCGCTACCCGGGCCGGGACCTCGGCGCCGTCGGGCCGGCGGCGCTCACCTCGCCGGACACCCTGCTCGTCCTCGTCGGCGGCACCCCGGAGCAGGTGGGCGGCCTGGACCAGGTCCGGAAGGTCACCCGGCTCGACGGCAACAGCGCGCCGCTGCCCGGGGCGGCTGTGGACCTCATCCTCGGCGTGGTGGCGGGCGGCCTGCTGTTCCCCGTACTCGTCTTCATCGGCACCGCGACCCGGCTCGGCGCCGCCCGCCGGGAGCAGCGGTTCGCCGCCATGCGGCTGGTCGGTGCGACGCCCCGGCAGATCTCGGCGATCGCGGCCGTCGAGGCCGCGCTGGCGGCGGCGGCCGGCGCGGCGGTGGGCTTCGCGCTGTTCTACGCGTTCCGTGGACAGCTCGCCGGTGTCCCGTTCACCGGCATGCCGTTCTTCCCGGAGGACATGGCCGTCGGGATGCCGGAGTCCCTCCTGGTGGTTCTCGGCGTCCCGGCGGGGGCGGCGGCCGCGGCCTGGCTCGCCCTGCGCCGGGTCCGGATCTCCCCGCTCGGCGTCACCCGCCGGGTCACGCCCCGGCCGCCCCGGGTGTACCGGCTGATCCCGCTCGCGCTCGGCCTGGCCGGGCTGGGCTTCGCCCTGGTGTACCGGCCGCCCACCTCGGACGGTCAGACCGCGCTGTTCCTGCCCGCGCTGCTGCTGGTCATGGTCGGGCTGATCGCGGGCGGGCCGTGGCTGACCATGGTCGGCGCCCGGGCGATGGCCGCCCGCGCCAGCCGGCCCGCCGCGCTGATCGCCGCGCGCCGGCTCGCCGACAACCCGGCCGCCGGATTCCGCGCGGTGAGCGGAGTGATGCTCGCGCTGTTCGTCACGACGGTGGCTGTGGGCGTGATGGGGACGATCACGTACGAGCGCGGTCCCGCTCCCCGTGGTTCCCTGGAGGCCGGCCGGTTGTCGATGGTGCTGGCGGACGACCCGCCGGTGCCCGGCACGCTGCTGACCGACCTCGCGGCGGTTCCCGGGGTCCGCAACCCGGTGCTCGTCCGGGAGAACCCGCTACGGGGGAACGGCCGCGACTCCGGGGTGATCGCCTGCGCGGACATCCCGCCCGCGTACGGGCGGTGCGCCCCCGGGGCGAGCGTCGCCGAGGTGGCACCGGAGCTGATCCCCTGGCGGGAGTCCGCCTCGGCCGACCGCGTCTGGCCGTCGTCCCCGGTGGACCCGGCCGCGCTGCCCGGGCTGCCCGCCGGCTCGGTGGCGGTCGAGGCGGCGGACCCGGCCGCTGTCGAGCGGGCCCGGACGATCCTGGAAGCCGCGTTCCCCGCCTTCTTCGTGGCGCCGAACGTGCCCGGCGACTTCGAGGCCGACTTCGCCGACACCATGCGGGGCTGGCAGCGGCTGGCCGACATCGTCGTGGTGGCCGGTCTGGTGCTCGCCGGGTGCAGCCTGGCGGTGGCGGTGGCGGCCGGTCTCAGCGAACGGAAGAGGCCGTTCAGCCTGCTCCGCCTCAGTGGCGCCCCGGTCCGGCTGCTGCGCCGGGTGGTGGCAGTGGAGAGCACGGTGCCGCTGCTGACCGTCGCCGTGGTGGCGGTCGGGATGGGACTGGCCGCCGCGCAGTTGTTCCTGCGCGCGCAGATGGACTACGACCTGCGCCTGCCGGGGATCGGGTTCGCCGCCGTGGTGGCCCTCGGCGTGCTGGGCTGCCTCGCGGTCGTCGCCGCCACCCTGCCGCTGCTGGAACGGATCACCGGCCCGGAGACCGCCCGCAGCGAGTGACCCGTAGGGTGGGCCGGCCGCACGCCGGCCCACCGGTACGGGCATCGGGTTGTGTGGTTTTCCACACTCTCTTTTACTGAACGGTAACTTAAACTCCGGCCATGGACGACGCGATGCCGGGACGGCTGCCCGAGCGGGACCGCCCGTGGGTGATGCGCACGTATGCCGGGCACTCCTCCGCCGCGGCCACCAACGCGCTCTTCCGCCGCAACCTGGCGAAGGGGCAGACCGGCCTGTCGGTCGCCTTCGACCTGCCCACCCAGACCGGGTACGACCCGGACCACGAGCTGGCCTCCGGTGAGGTGGGCCGGGTCGGCGTGCCGGTGGCGCACCTGGGCGACATGCGGGCGCTGTTCGAGGGCATCCCGCTGGCCGAGATGAACACCTCGATGACCATCAACGCCCCGGCGATGTGGCTGCTCGGCCTCTACGGCACCGTCGCCGCCGAACAGGGCGCGGAACTGAGCCGCTGCGCCGGCACCACGCAGAACGACATCATCAAGGAGTACCTGTCCCGGGGGACGTACATCTTCCCGCCGGCGGCGTCGCTGCGGCTGACCGCCGACGTGATCGCGTACACGCTGCGCGAGATGCCCCGGTGGAACCCGGTGAACATCTGCTCGTACCACCTCCAGGAGGCCGGCGCCACGCCGGTGCAGGAGGTCGGCTTCGCGCTGGCCACCGCCGTCGCCGTGCTGGACACCGTGCGCGACTCCGGTCAGGTGCCGCCCGAGCGGATGGGTGACGTGGTCCAGCGGATCTCGTTCTTCGTCAACGCCGGGGTGCGCTTCGTCGAGGAGATCGCCAAGATGCGCGCGTTCGGCGCGCTCTGGGACGAGATCACCCGCGACCGCTACGGCGTGGAGAACCCGAAGCAGCGCCGGTTCCGCTACGGCGTCCAGGTGAACTCGCTGGGCCTGACCGAGGCGCAGCCGGAGAACAACATCCAGCGGATCGTGCTGGAGATGCTCGGCGTCACGCTGTCCCGCGACGCCCGCGCCCGCGCCGTGCAGCTGCCCGCCTGGAACGAGGCGCTGGGCCTGCCCCGCCCGTGGGACCAGCAGTGGTCGCTGCGCATGCAGCAGGTGCTGGCGTACGAGTCGGACCTGCTGGAGTACCCGGACCTGTTCGCCGGTTCGCACGTGATGACCGCGCTCGTCGACGACATCGTCTCCGGCGCCCGGGTCGAGCTGGAGAAGGTGCTGGAGATGGGCGGCGTGGTCACCGCCGTCGAGACCGGCTACCTCAAGAGCGCGCTGGTGGCCTCGCTCGCCGACCGGCGCCGCCGGATGGAGACCGGCTCGGACGTGGTGGTCGGCGTCAACCGGTTCACCGAGACCGAGCCGTCGCCGCTCACCGCGGCCGGTGCCGAGGCGATCGAGCAGGTGGACCCGGCCGTCGAGGAGGCGGCCACCGACGGCGTACGCCGGTGGCGGGCCGACCGGGACGCGGCGGCCGTCGAGGCGGCGCTGGACCGGCTGCGCGCCGACGCCGCCACCACGGCGAACCTGATGCCCGCGACGCTCGACTGCGTGCGGGCCGGCGTGACCACCGGCGAGTGGGCGGGCGCGCTGCGCCAGGTGTACGGCGAGTACCGCGCGCCGACCGGCCTGGCCGGGGCGGTCGGGACAGCCGGTGACGCCACCCTCGCCGGGGTTCGGGAGCGGGTCGCCGCGACCGCCCGGGAGCTGGGCAGCGGCCGGCTGCGGCTGCTGGTCGGCAAGCCGGGGCTGGACGGGCACTCCAACGGCGCGGAGCAGATCGCGGTACGCGCCCGCGACGCCGGCTTCGAGGTGGTCTACCAGGGCATCCGGCTGACCGCCGGGCAGATCGTGGCGGCGGCGGTGGAGGAGGACGTCGACCTGGTCGGGCTCTCCGTGCTGTCCGGCTCGCACCTGGCCGCCGTGCCGGCGGTGCTGGACGGGCTGCGCGCGGCCGGGCGCGGCGACCTGCCGGTGGTGGTGGGCGGGATCATCCCGGCCGCCGACGCCGAGGCGCTGCGGTCCGCCGGGGTGGCGCGGGTGTTCACGCCGAAGGACTTCGCGCTCACCGGCATCATCGACGAGTTGGTGACGGTGATCCGCGAGGCCAACGCCCTGTCGTGAAAGGAAGGGCCCCTTATTAACGCCTCCGGTAGGGAAGGGGCCCCTTCTTAACACCTGCGCGACAACCGCGCGCGAAAGCGGCGCCTCCATGCGGACGGCGCCTCCGCGCGGGTGGGTCAGCGGCTCTCGTAGGTCATGCAGTCGGCCATGTCCATGTCGGGGCCGACGGTGATGGCCGGGGCGCGACACTCCAGGTCGGCGTTGTGCCGGCAGTCGTCGCGCGAGCACGCGCCGACCTGCGCGACCAACTGGTCGAGGCCGCCGCGCACCGGCATCTCCACGAACGTGTGGCAGTGCGCGTGATCGCTGCTGCCGATCGTGATGGCGAACGCGTGGCAGTCGTTCGTGTGGTTGTAGGCGCAGGACCGGACGGCGCACTCCTGGACCCGGGGCATCTCCAACGACGCGGTCATCTCCCGTACCTCCTTGGGTGTCTTGCCCCGATTTTAGAGGTTTCGGGAGTCGGTGCGGGTCAGACGCGGAAGCCGGCCGCGCGGGCCGCGGCGCGCTCGCGGCGCCGCTCCCGGCGGCGGCGGAACAACCACGGTACGAAGAACACCAGGGCGACCAGGAACACCAGCACCAGCACCGGCAGCAGCAGCGCCACCACCGACATGACCACGCTCGTCGCGTCCTCGGCGGTGCTGGCGACCGGCGCGCCCACCCCGGCCGTGGTCGCGTTGATGACCGGCCGGGCGGCGGCCTTGAGCAGGTGCACGCCGAGCGCGATCAGCACGCCGACCACGACCGGCACCCACTGGTGGGTGGAGAAGAACGTGTCCGGGTCGCTCACGGTGACCGTCTCCGAGCCGGCGCCCGCGCCGAACGCCAGCCCGCCCGCGGTCGGCCGGACCACCGTCTGCACCACGTCGTTGACGTGGTCGACCACAGGTACCTTGTCGGCCACCACCTCGACCGCGAGCAGGACGGCGAGGATCAGCACCACCCAGCCGTTGCCGAGCCACTGCCAGCCGCTCGGCAGCTCGACCAGATCGGTGTAGCGGGACAGCAGCCCCATCAGCAGCAGCGGGATGTAGGCGTTCAGGCCCGCCGAGGCGGCCAGGCCGGAACCGGTGAGGACTTCGAGCACGATCTCAATATGGCACCGGTACGCCAGTGGCGCTCGTCGGCGTCCGCCGGGGCCTCGGCTACCCTCGGCGGGTGCGGTTGGTGATTGCGAAGTGCTCGGTGGACTACGTCGGACGGCTCTCGGCCCACCTGCCCCCGGCGACCCGGTTGCTGATGGTGAAGGCGGACGGGTCGGTGTCGATCCACGCGGACGACCGGGCCTACAAGCCGTTGAACTGGATGAGCCCGCCCTGCCGGCTGGAGGAGGCACCAGGCGTCTGGCGGGTGGTGAACAAGGCCGGCGAGGAACTGCGCATCACCCTGGAGGAGATCTTCCAGGACACGTCGTACGAGCTGGGCGTGGACCCGGGCCTGCGCAAGGACGGCGTCGAGGCGCACCTGCAGGAGCTGCTCGCCGCGAACCCGGAGACGCTGGGGGAGGGCTTCACGCTGGTCCGGCGGGAGTACATGACCGCGATCGGGCCGGTCGACCTGCTCTGCCGGGACGCGGTCGGCGGCGCGGTGGCGGTCGAGGTGAAGCGGCGCGGCGAGATCGACGGCGTGGAGCAGCTCACCCGCTACCTGGAGCTGATGAACCGCGACCCGCTGCTCGCGCCGGTGGCCGGCGTGTTCGCCGCGCAGGAGATCAAGCCGCAGGCGCGGGTGCTCGCCACCGACCGGGGGATCCGGTGCGTGGTGGTCGACTACGACAAGCTGCGCGGCATCGAGCGCGACGAGCTGACGCTGTTCTGAGGCGCCGCCTCAGCGGCCCCGGCCGTACATCAGCTTGGCGATCTTGATGATCCGGGCGATGTCGGCCGGGGTGCGCTCGAACGTCATGGCCGGCAGCAGCGACCGGGCCCGGCGGCGGGTGACCGACTTGGGCCGGCCGAACTCGCGCAGCCCCTCCTCGCCGTGGATGCGGCCGATGCCGGACTCGCCGACGCCGCCGAACGGCAACGTCGACATGCCGGCGAAGGTCAGCGCCGAGTTGACCGAGGCCATGCCGGACCGCAGCCGCCGCGCCACCGCCACCGCCCGCGCCCGGCCGAAGACCGAACCCCCGAGCCCGTACGGCAGCGCGTTCGCCCGCTCGACCGCCTCGTCCACGTCCCGGACGCGGTTGACCACGAGCGTCGGGCCGAACGTCTCCTCCTGCACGGCGGCCGAGTCCTCCGGCACGTCGACCAGCACCGTCGGGTGCACGTACGGCGGCTGGACCGCCTCCGGGCCGCCCAGCACCGCCCGGCCGCCCCGGCTGAGCGCGTCGTCGATGTGCCGGCGGATGACGTCGATCTGCGACGGCATGGTGATCGGGCCGAGGTCGGAGCCGTCGGCGCCCACGGTGAGCCGCCCGGCCTTCGCCACCACCTTCTCCACGAAGGCGTCGAAGACCTGGTCGACCGCGTAGACCCGCTCGATGCCGATGCACGTCTGGCCGGCGTTCGTCATCCCGCCCCACACGCACGCGTCGGCGGCGGCGTCCAGGTCGGCGTCGCTGTCCACGATCATCGCGTCCTTGCCGCCGGCCTCCAGCAGCACCGGTGTGAGCGTCTCGGCGCAGGCGGCCATCACCCGCTTCGCGGTGGCGGTCGAGCCGGTGAACGCGACCTTGCCGACCCCGGAGCGGCACAGCGCCGCGCCGACCGCGCCGAAGCCGTGCACCACCTGGAACACCGGCTGCTCCGGCACCACCTCGGCGAACCTGTCGACCAGCCACTGGCCGACCGCCGGGGTGTACTCGCTGGGCTTGAACACCACCGCGTTGCCGGCCGCGAGCGCGTACGCGGCGGAGCCGATCGGGGTGAAGACCGGGTAGTTCCACGGGCCGATCACACCGATCACGCCGTACGGCTGGTATTCGAGGTGACCGCTGAACTCGGCGAGGACCAGGCGGGAGCGGACCCGGCGCGGCCCGAGCACCCGCTGCGCGTTGCGGGCCGCCCAGTCGATGTGCTCCAGCGCGGTGAGGATCTCCACCACCGCGTCACCGACCGGCTTGCCGCCCTCGGTGTGCATCAGGTCGGCGAGTTCCTCGATCCGCCGGGCGAGCACGCCGCGCCAGCGCTGGAGGCGGTCGCGCCGGCCGGCGAAGCCGAGCCCGGCCCACCAGTCGCCGGCGGCCCGGGCGCGGTCGACGGCGGCGCGCACGTCCGCCTCGGTGGCCAGCGGGAAACTGCCTGCCTCGGCGCCGGTGGCCGGGCTGGTCGACACCAGCCGACCGTCGGAGATGAGCGGGGCGCCCGGCACGTGCACAGCGGTCATGGCCGAAGTCTAGACCCGAGGATTACTCACCGGTAGGTGTCGAACGCGCCGTACGCTGCGCGGACGATCAGCCGTCGCATCGACGGAGATGCCGTCCGAAACGGCGAACGGGAGATGACCGGCCGGGGTCGCGGGGGTGACCGCGCGGTGGTGCAAGCCACTACGGTGAGGTGGCAGGCTGACGCCGCGGGGCGATGTGGGGTGGAGGTCGACTGTCCATGGAGGAGCATCCTGAGCTGATGCCGTTGCTGACGGTGTCGGGCGGGGCGATGCGGGGGCTCACGTTCCGGGTCGGCCAGGAGGCGCAGGTGATCGGCCGTGCGCCGACCGCCGACATCGTGCTCGCCGACCCGCACCTGAGCCGGCGGCACGCCACCGTCCGGGCCACCCCGGAGGGGGTGCTGCTCACCGACCTCGGCTCGACGAACGGCACCTGGCTCAACGACACCCGGGTCACCGGCAGCGTGGCGATCGCCGACGGCGACGTGGTCCGGCTGGGCCGCACCGACCTGCGCCTCTACGACCCGGGTGTGGCCCGCACCGACCCGGTCGGGATGAGCTTCGGCGCGATGCGCCGCGACCAGCGCCCCACTGTGCCGCTGCCCGTCCCCGGGCCACGCCAGCCGATCGAGGCGCGCGAGGCGCAGCCGGCCGACGTCAGCTAGCCCCCGGCATCCGCTGAGCCCGCGGGGCCGCTGATGCCCGGCGCGCCGCCTTCCCGGCGCCCCCTCCCCGGCCCGCCCGCGGTGATCAAGGAGTTTGGGCACGGAAACGGCTCCTGCGGTGACGCAAACTCCTTGATCACCGCCGCGACGGCGACTGGCGACGGGGCCGGCGGACGGGTGGGCGCTCACATGCTCGACGCGTTGATAGGGGGTGCGCGGTGCCGGGGAGCCGGGGGTGTGCGCCATCTCCGGGCGGTCCGGTGTGGTGGTGGGGCACATGGACCGGGGGCGAGGGCGCGTGCCAGCATGCGCGGATGCGCAGCGCACGGCTCACCGTCCAGGCCAACGGCATCACCCAGGCGGTCCGCGTGGCCGGTCCACCGGACGGCGTACCGGTCCTGCTGGTGCACGGCAACGTCTCCTCCTCCGCGTTCTGGGAACCGCTGCTGGCCCGGCTACCGGAGACGCTGCGGGTGGTCGCCCCCGACCTGCGCGGCTACGGCGAAACAGACACCGCGCCGGTCGACGCCACCCGCGGGCTGGACGACTTCGCCGACGACGTGGCCGCGCTCCTGGACGCCCCGGGGCTGTTCGCGCCCAGCGCCCGGCCGGTGGTGGCCGGGCACTCGCTGGGCGGCGGCGTGGCGATGCGGCTGCTCGTGAGCCACCCCGAGCGGGTGGCGGGGCTGCTGCTGGAGGCGCCGGTGTCCCCGTACGGCTTCGGCGGCACCCGGGACCTCGACGGCACCCCGACCACGCCCGACTTCGCCGGTACCGGCGCCGGCGGCGCGAACCCGGACTTCGTGGCCCGGCTCACCGCCGGTGACCGGAGCGCCGACGGCCCGACCAGCCCGCGGGCGGTGCTGCGCGCCGCGTACGTGGCCGACCCCGCCTCCCTCGGCGACGACGAGGACCTGCTCCTGGACAGCATGCTGACCACCGCCACCGGGGACGACAACTACCCGGGCACCGCCGTGGCCTCGGCCCACTGGCCGGGGACCGCCGCCGGGCCGCGCGGCGTCCTCAACGCGCTGGCCCCGGCCCACTTCCGGCTCGCCGACGAGCTGGTCGCCGTCCCGGTCAAGCCGCCGGTGACCTGGGTACGCGGCGACGCCGACGTGATCGTCTCGGACACCTCGCTGTTCGACCTGGCGTACCTCGGCCGGCTCGGTGTGGTGCCCGGCTGGCCCGGCGACGGGGAGTGCCCGCCGCAGCCGATGGTGGGGCAGACCCGCGCGGTGCTGGACCGGTACGCGGCGGCCGGCGGGACGTACCGGGAGGTGGTGCTGCCCGGCTGCGGGCACAGCCCGCACCTGGAACGGCCGGCGGAGTTCGTCGCCGAGCTGCTGGCGCTGGCCGGGGCGAACGCCACCGGGTGAGGCACGGTGCGTGAAATATCCCACGGCGTCTCGACAACACAGCGTCACGTGGCAGACTCCGGCGCATAACCTTAGCGGCCGTTCATGTCGCGGACGGCGGAGTCGAGCCAGGGGAGGCCGGTCGTGGCGCGGGAGTTCACCAGGGTGGGCGTGGTGGGTCTGGGCACCATGGGTGCCGGCATCGTGGAGGTGTTCGCCCGCAACGGCGTCGACGTCACAGCCGTCGAGATCTCCGACGCGGCGCTGGAGCGCGGCCGGGCCACGCTCACCGGCTCCACCGACCGGGCCGTGGCCAAGGGCAAGCTCGCCGAGGCCGAGCGGGACGCCCTGATGGCGCGCGTCGACTTCCGGGTCGGGCTGGACGCGCTGCACGACGTGGACCTGGTGATCGAGGCGGTGCCCGAGCACCTGGACCTCAAGCAGCGGATCTTCGCCGAGCTGGACCGGGTCTGCAAGCCCGAGGCGATCCTGGCCACCAACACGTCCTCGCTGAGCGTCACCGAGATCTCCGTCGCCACCACCCGGCCCAACCAGGTCATCGGCATCCACTTCTTCAACCCGGCCCCGGTGATGAAGCTGGTCGAGGTGGTCCGCACGGTGGTCACCTCCGCCGACGTGGTCGCCGACGTGGAGGCGCTCTGCGAGCGGCTCGGCAAGGTCGACGTGACGATCAGTGACCGGGCCGGCTTCATCGCCAACGCGCTGCTTTTCGGCTACCTGAACCACGCGGTCGGCATGTTCGAGGCCCGATACGCCACCCGCGAGGACATCGACGCGGCCATGAAGCTCGGCTGCGGCCTGCCGATGGGCCCGCTGGCGCTGATGGACCTGATCGGCCTGGACACCGCGTACGAGATCCTCGACACCATGTACCGGCGCGGTGGCCGGGACCGCCGGCACGCCCCGGCCCCGCTGCTCAAGCAGATGGTCACCGCCGGTCTGCTGGGCCGCAAGTCCGGTCGCGGCTTCTACACCTACGAGCGGCCGGGCTCGCCGAAGGTCGTACCCGACGAGTACACGCCGCTCGCCGCGGACGCCGCGCTCGCCGACGGTGCCCGCGCCATCGCGAAGGTCGGCGTGGTCGGCTCCGGAACCATGGC
Organism: Micromonospora sp. AB353; assembly: GCF_049538395.1. Lineage (NCBI taxonomy): Bacteria > Bacillati > Actinomycetota > Actinomycetes > Micromonosporales > Micromonosporaceae > Micromonospora > Micromonospora sp. AB353. The sequence continues at coordinate 15,983 of NZ_JBMVFV010000043.1, forward strand.
CACCGGCATCATCGAGGTGTTCGCCAAGGCCGGCTACGAGGTCATCTCGGTGACCCGGGGCGCGGAGAAGTCCGCGAAGGTCTGCGAGGCGGTGAAGACCTCGCTGAACAAGGGCGTGGTGCGCGGCAAGCTCAGCGAGACCGACCGGGACGACGCGCTCGGCCGGATCACGTGGTCCGCGACGCTGGAGCACCTGGCCGACGTCGACCTGGTGGTCGAGGCCGTGATCGAGGAGCTGAGCGTCAAGAAGGCGCTGTTCGCCAGCCTCGACGAGATCTGCAAGCCCGGCGTCGTGCTCGCCACCACCACCTCGTCGCTGCCGGTGATCGACGTGGCCATGGCGACCCAGCGCCCCGCCGACGTGGTCGGCCTGCACTTCTTCAACCCGGCGCCGATCATGCCGCTGGTGGAGATCGTGCAGACCATCCGCACCTCCGCCGAGACGTCGGCCACCGCCCGCGCGGTCTGCGCGAAGCTCGGCAAGACCGGCGTGGTCTGCGGCGACCGGTCCGGCTTCATCGTCAACGCGCTGCTGTTCCCGTACCTGAACGACGCGGTGAAGATGCTGGAGGCCAGCTACTCGACCGCCGACGACATCGACTACGCGATGAAGCTCGGCTGCGGCTACCCGATGGGCCCGTTCGAGCTGCTCGACGTGGTCGGCCTGGACGTCTCGCTGGCCATCCAGCGGGAGCTGTACCTGGAACTGCGCGAGCCCGGATTCGCCCCGGCGCCGCTGCTGGAGCACCTGGTCACGGCCGGCTACCTGGGCCGCAAGTCCGGCCGCGGGTTCCGCGACCACACCCGGCGCTGACCGCTGTCAACAGCCGGGCCCGGTGACGGCGTCTTCGGGGTGTGACCTTCGAGGAGTACGTCGGCAGCCGCGGCCCGGCTCTGTTGCGTCTGGCCCGGCTGCTGACCGGCGACGCGCACCGCGCCGAGGACCTGACCCAGGACGTGCTGGCGCGCGCGTACGTGCACTGGCGGAAGATCGCCCGGATCGACCGGCCCGACGTGTACGTGCGCCGGATGCTCGTCAACGCCAACACGTCCTGGTGGCGGCGGCGGTCCAGCCATGAGCTGGCGGTGGACACGTTCGCCGACCGGCCCGAACGCGGCGACCTCGGCGGCGAGGCGGCGGACCGGGACGAGATGTGGGGGCTGATCCGCGCCCTCCCGGACCGCCAGCGCGCCGTACTGGTGCTGCGCTACTACGAGGATCTGGACGACGCCACGATCGCCCAGATCCTCGACTGCTCCCCGGTCACCGTCCGCACCCACGCGATGCGGGCGCTCGCCCACCTCCGGGAGCGCTGCGGCGTCCCGATGACAAAGGGGAGCCGGCCGTGACCGACCTCGACCAGCGGATCACCTCGGTGCTGCGGGAGCAGGCCGAAGGGGAGATCGACACTTCACGCCTGTTGCACGGCTCGCGCGCGCTCGGCCGACGCCGGCAGGTACGCCGCCGAGCCACCACCGGCACCGCGCTCGCCCTGGTCGGCGTGCTCGGCTTCACCGGCGCGATACGCGCGGACGTGGGCGGGCTGGCCGGGAGGATGCCCTGGACGGCCGCAACCCCGGAGGCGGCGCCACCGCCGGTGCCGCCGCTCGCCGACGGGGTGCCCGGGGCGCGCGACCGCCCCGACCTGGTCGGCACCGATCCGCAGGTGCTGCACCTCGGCCTGGACAGCAGCCGGGCCCGCTATCTCGGCTGGTCCGTGCACGCGTCCAACCCGATCGAGTCGATCCGGTTCAGCGTCGGTGACGGGCACCCGGTCCTGCTCGAGGTGAGCCCGGTGGCGAAGACCCTCGACGACACCCCGATCGACGGCTTCCCGGTGCAGGCCGTCAGCGGTCGGCTGACCTTCGACGGTGCCGTGTTGCGGGTCGCCGGTACCGACGGTCTGGTCACGTCGTGGCAGCCCTTCCCCGGTCTCTACGCCCGGGCGGCCACGCTTCGCGGTGACGTGGCCGCCCTGAAACGGGTCTCCGGCCTGGTGCGCTGGGACGAGGCCCGGCGATGCACCGGGCCGGTCCGACCGACCACGTTGCCGGCGAACGCGGCGGTGACGGGATGCTCGGTGGACGCGGCCGCTTTCCCGAAGGGCCTCACGGTTCAGCTCACCGTCTTCCGGGCACCTTCGTCGAACATGTGGATCAAGCTGGTCTACGGCGCGGAGATGGGGGAGGACACGGGCCGCGCCAGCAACCGCGATCTGGGTGGCCGTCCGGGCTTCCGGTATCCGGACGGCACCCGCCTCGAACTGCTCGGCCTGCCCAAGGCGCGGTTGACAGTCGACTTCGCCTGGCCCTTCCCCGGCGACGGACCCCCGGGCCAGGTGAACTTCACCGAGGCCGACGCGGCGACGGTGCTCGTCGGGACAAAGGTGGCGAGAGATCTCACCCGTCCGCAGACCTGGCCCTGATCGGCCCCAACGAGCAGATCTTGGTACGGAACGGCCCCGGGAAGGGCGCATCCGTACCAAGATCGCCCGACCGGGTCCGGCCGGCGGACCGTACGCTTGGTGACCGTGAGCCCTCGTCGCAACCGCCCCCGCCGGGAGGAGAACCCCGGCCTGGATGCCGAGCGTGCCCGCCACGGCGTGCCGACCGTGCAGCAGTGGCGCGACGGCGACTGGCAGATACGCGCGATCAGCGGCGGAGCATCAGTCAAGACGTACCGTTGTCCCGGCTGTGACCAGGAGATCCGTCCCGGCGTGGCGCACCTGGTGGCCTGGCCGGCCGACGACCGGGGTGACCTGACCGACCGCCGGCACTGGCACTCCGGCTGCTGGCGGGCCCGGGACCGGCGCGGGCCGAACCTCCAGCGCGGCCGGGGCGCCCCGCGCTACGGCTGAGCGATCTGGATCACCCGGTTCCCGTCCCGCTGGGCGGCGGGGCCGCCGACGCGGGAGACTGGCAGGCGTGAGCACTCCGATTCGCGCGTCGTCGATCCTGCCCGGCCGCCGGGAGGACATCGAGCTGCACACCGCCGACGGGCTGACGCTCGTCGGCGAGCTGGCCCGGCCGCTGGACCGCGAACCGGCCGCCACACTCGTCTGCCTGCACCCGCTGCCCACGCACGGCGGGATGATGGACAGCCACGTGTTCCGCAAGGCGGCGTGGCGGCTGCCCGCGCTGGCCGGCCTGGCGGTGCTCCGGTTCAACACCCGGGGCACCAGCAGCGTCCGCGGCACCAGCGAGGGAGCGTTCGATGGCGCCGTCGGCGAGAAGTTCGACGTGGCCGCGGCGATCGAGTACGCCGAGTTCCACGAGCTGCCGAACATCTGGCTGGTCGGGTGGTCGTTCGGCACCGACCTGGCGCTGAAGTACGGCTGCGACCCGGCGGTGGCCGGCGCGATCCTGCTCTCCCCGCCGCTGCGCTACTCCGCCCCGGAGGACCTGGGCGTCTGGGCCGAGACGGGCAAGCCGCTCACCGCGCTGGTTCCCGAGTTCGACGACTACCTGCGACCGGAGGAGGCCCGGGAGCGGTTCGCCGCCGTGCCGCAGGCCGAGGTGGTGGGCGTGGACGGCGCCAAGCACCTCTGGGTCGGCGACGCGGAGAAGGTGCTGGACGAGATCGTCCGGCGGGTCGCCCCCGGCGTACCGCTGCCGCTGCCCACCACCTGGGACGGCCCGATGGAGACCGGCGACGTCAGCGCGTACGCCGACCGCACTGTCGCCGCGTTCGCCGACACCCCGGTGCCCGGCCCCGCCCAGCGGCGCGCCGAGTAACGGCTCAGCGGGCGTCCTGGCGGGGTAGCACCACCTCGCGCAGGATCAGCTGCAACGCGGCCACCGTCGGGATCGCGATGAGCGCGCCCACCACGCCCAGCAGCGCCACCCCGAGCAGCGCGGCGAGCAACGCGGCCACCTCGTTCACCGCCACCGCCCGGCGCATGATCTTCGGATAGATCAGGTAGTTCTCCACCTGCTGGTAGAGCACGAAGAACACCAGGCAGGCGATGCCCACCGGCAGGTCGGTGGCGAGCCCGACGAGCGTCACCACCACCGCGCCGAGCGTCGCGCCGATCTGCGGGATCAGGTCGGTCACCGCGACCACCACGGCCAGGGCGAACGGGTACGGCAGGCCGACCGCCAGCGCGAACACGAACGTGCTCACCCCGGCCAGCACCGCGATGGCGAGCGCACCGACCATGTACGCGCCGACCCGGGTGAGGATCTCGTCGCCGATCAGCCGGACCCGTTCCCGGCGTGAGCGCGGCGCCAGCGCGTACCCGAGTTCGCGCAGCTTGTCGAAGTACGCCAGGAAGTAGATCGTCAGCACCAGCACGGTGAGCAGGCGGAAGATCGTCCCGAAGATCAGTTGCGCGCCGCCGAGCACCCCGCCGAGCGCCCGCCCGACGTTGTCCGCGTTCGCCGCCGCCTGGACCCGCTCCATCACGTCGTACCGGATGACCAGGTCGTTGACTGTGGGATTGCGGCGCAGCTCCTCGACGTACCCGGGTAGCTGCTGGATGAACTGGCCGGACTGGGTCACCACCGGCGGCACCAGCGCCAGCAGCCCGGCCACGATCAGCAGCAGCAGGGTGAGCGTCACGACCGCCACCGCCAGCCCGCGCGGCACGCCCCACTTGCGCAACCGGACCACCGCGGGGTGCAGGCCGACCGCGAGGAACAGCGCGATCACCACGAGCACCAGGATGCCGGCGGCGTTGCGGATGCCCAGGAACAACGCGTACGCGAGCAGCACGCCGAGCGCGCCGGTGAACCCGACCAGGAAGGCGCTGCGCCGCAGCGGGCGGCCCGGTACGCCGAAGCGCCCGCTCGGCTCGAACTCACCCGGCTCGACGTCGGTCGGCCGCTCGCCGCTCGTGTCCGTGCCGGATCGCGGTTCGCCGGCGGCGGTCGTGGCGTCGCGCGCGGGTTCCGCCTCGCCGGTGGGGTGCACGGCCGCCGCCTCGTCACCCGGGACGGCGGAACCCTCCTGCGACACCCGTGCCTCCCGGCTCCCGCGCTGCCCGGCTCGCCCGCCGGTGCCGTCCACGCCCGACGCGCGGCCCTCTGCCCGCAGGGTAGTCCTCGCCGTCCGCCCCGACCATCCCACCACCACTTCCCGCCGGGCCGTCCCGGCGCGGGTCACCCGCCAGTTCGGGGAGGTGGTGGGGTCCGGGTGGGGCGGATGCCGCCCCTTCGCCGACGTGGCGCTGGGCCCGCCAGGTCGGGGAAGTGGTGTGGTCCGGGTGGGGCGGATGCCACCACCTCCGCGATCCGGCGCGGCGGGTGGATCAGTCCTTGTCGACCGTCACCGTGCTGGGCTTGGCGCTGCGCTCGTCGGTGGTCGGCTTGGTCGGGCGTTTGCCGTTCTCACCGGTGCTGGTGATCTTCGTGGGGGTGGCGCCCCGGCCGCCCTCACCCGGCACGGCGGCCACAGTGGGCTCGCCGTCGACGCCCGCGCCGACGGGGGAGTCCATCGTGGTCACCGGTTCGCCGACCGGCTTCGCCGTGCCCGCGTCGGGTGACTCGCCGTCACCCCTGGCCGGCCCGGCGCCGTTGGGGACCGCGGTGGCGGTGCCCTTCGCGGCCACCGGCGCGCCGCCGCCGGCCGGGGTGTCGCCGGCGCTCTCCGCGCCGCTGGTGACCGGCGTGCCCTCGCCCGCCGGCGTGCCGTCGCCCGTGGACCGACCGGTGGCGGCGGCGGCGAGGTCGTCCGGGTCGACCGGGGTGGCCGCGATCCCGGCCGAGTCGGCGTCGCGCCGCAGGTCGGTGAGGCGGCGCTGCAGGTCGTCGGACTCCTGCCGCGACTTCCAGGTCTCGGTACGCAGGTCGGCCAGCTCCTGCTGGGCCTTGGCGATCTCCAGCATCACCCCGGCGAGCTGCTGCCGGCCGGCGGCCACCTCCTGCTGGGTGGCGGCCAGGTGCTGCTGCGTGGTGGCGAGGTGCTGCTGGGTGGTGGCCGCGTACTCCTCGAACTGGCGTCGCGAGGCCGCGACGTGCTCGTCGGCCTTGCGGCGCTGCGCGCCGGCGTCCGCCTCGGCGCGGCGCAGCAGCTCGGCGGCCTCCAGCTCGGCCTGCTGCCGCATGCTCAGCGCGTCGGCCTCGGCGGCCTGCCGGACGTCGGCGGCGGTCCGCTCGATCTCGTCGCGCCGCGTCGTGTACGCCTGCTCCAGCTCCTCCTGCCGCTTGGCGTGCTGCTTGTCCAGCTCGTCGCGGCGCTTGGCGAACTCCTGCTCGGCGGCGGCCCGGCGCTGGGCCAGCTCCTTCTCCGCGCCGTCCCGCCGCTCGGCGACCTCCTTCTCCACCCCGGCCCGCCACGCGCCCAGCTCCTGCTGGGTCTGCGCGCGGGCCTGCTGCACGTACGCCTCGGTCTCGGTGCGCATGCGCTGCACGTACGCCTCGACCTCGGCGCGGTTGCGCTTGCCGGCCTCGGCGGCCTCGGTGGTGAGCCGGTTGGCCTCGCTGCGGGCCCGGCCGCGGGTGGCCTTGGCGGCCTCCTCCGCGTCGTCCACGATCTTCTTGGCCTCGGCCAGCGCCTTGGCGTGCGTGGCCCGGCCGGCCTCGGCGGCGGCGTCGGTGAGCCGCTTGGCCTCCTGCTGGCCCTTGGCGTGCACCTCCTTGGCCGCCTCGCGGAGCTGGTTCGCCTCCTGCTGGGCCTTGGCCAGCGCCTCCTTGGCCGACTCCCGCAGCCGCGCGGCCTCCTGCTGTGCCCGGGAGTGGATCTCCTTGGCGGTGTCGCGGAGCTGGGTGGCCTCCTGCTGGGCCTTCGCCAGCGCGTCCTGGGCGGTCCGGCGCAGCTTCTCGGCCTCGTCCTGGGCGGCCGTCCGCAGTCTCGTCGACTCGTCCTGCGCGTCCTTGCGCAGCTTCGCCGACTCGTCCTTGGCGGCCTTCAGCGTGGCCTCGGCCTCGGCCTTGCGGGCGGCGGTGTGCCGCTCCTCCTCGGTCCGGCGGGCGGCAAGCGCGATCTCGAAGTCCTTGAGCGCCTGGGCGGCCTGCTCCCGGGCCTCCTCGACGATGTGCTCGGCGGCGGCGCGGCGGGCCTCGATCTCCTCGTTGGCGGCGGCCAGGATGTCGTCGGCCTGCTCCTCGGCCATGGTGAGGATCTGCTCGACGCGCGGACCGAGGTGCCGGAACGACGCCCGGTCCACCACCGCCGCCTGCTTGCGCACCTGGGCCAGGTCGCGCTGGAGCACCTCGACCTGACCGGCCAGCTTGTGGATCTGGGTGTATGCCTGTTCCCGCTCGGTGGTCAACGCCGCGATCTCGTGCTCCGCGCGAGCGACGTAGCGGTCGACCTGCCGTTTCTCGTATCCCCGCAGGGCGGACTCGAAGCTGGGCTCCGTCGTCACGTCCCCGCCGAGCGCGAACAGTTCCTCGCCGTGCGACATGCCCCCATCCTCACACGCATCCGGCTCTGCTGGGGCGATACGGACGCCCCTTCTGGGAGCTACTTCACCCTCCTGACGAAACGGGCCGCACAAGCATGACGGCGCGGGGCGACACCGGTCACCCGGCGTCACCCCGCGCCGTGGCTCATGCCCCCGACAACGGGTGTCCGATCAGCCGGCCGACTCGGCCGTCACCTTCTGCCCGGCGGCGTCCGCCTTCGGCGCCTCGGCCTTGCCGCCGGCCGGCACGCCCGGCACGATGCCGGCCAGGCCGGACAGCATCTGCCCGAGCTGCGAGGTGACCGCGTCCTTCTGACGGGTCAGGTCCTCGACCTCGCGGCGGGCCGCCTGCGTGGTCAGCTCGGCCTCGGTACGGGCCTCGTTGAGCACCCGCTGCGCCTCGGCGCGCGCCTCGTTGAGCGTCTTGTCGGCCAGCGCCTTGGCCTTGTCGACGGTCTCGTTGGCGGTGCGCTCGGACTCGACCCGCCGGGCCTCGGCCCGCTGCTCGATCTCCTTGGCCCGCTCCTGCGCGGCGCGGGCGCGCTGCTCGGCCTCGTTCACCAGCTTCTGGGTCTGCGCGACCTGGGCGGCGTGCCGCTCCGACTCCTCGCGCTCGGCCTTCTCGCGCCGCTCGGCGAGCTGGAGCTCCAGGGCCTGCAGGTCCTTGTCGCGCTTGTCGCGCGCGTCGGTGAGCAGCTTGGTCGCCTCGGCCCGCTTCTCCTCGGCCTCCCGGGCGGCCTTGGCCCGCTGCTGGGTGATCTCCCGCTCGGCGGTGGCGCGCAGCGTGGCGACCTCGCGCTCGACAGTCGACTTCAGCTCGGCCACCTCGTGCGCGGTGACCGTACGCAGCTGCTTGGTCTCCCGGTCGGCGTCGGCGCGCAGCGTGTCGGCCTCGCGGCGGGCCTGCACGCGGACCTCGGCGGCCTCGCGCTCGGCGGCGGTACGGACGCTGCCGGCCTCGCGCTCGGCGGTCGCCTTCATGGCGGCGGCCTCGGCGCGGGCCTTGTCGGTGATCTCACGCGCCTCGAGGCGGGCGGCGGAGAGGATGCCCTCCGACTCGCGCTTGGCCTCGTTGCGGTGGTCGTTGGCCTGCTCCTCGGCCAGCCGCAGGATCTGCTCGACGCGAGTGCCCAGGCCGGAGAGCGTCGGCCGGCTGTTCTCCTCGAGCTGCTTGTTGGTCTCGGTGAGCTTCTGCTCCAGCGCGCTCTGGCGCTGCTCGGCCTGCCGCAGCCGGCGCTGAGCGTCGTTCATCCGCTGCTCGGCCTCGGCGCGGGCCTGCTCGGACTGGCTCAGGGCGGCGCTGAGGCGGCCGATGAAGTCGTCGACCTGGTTGGTGTTGTAACCACGCAGGCCAACGGTGAAATCGGGCTGTGAGTTCGCGTTATCGAAGAACGCAAGAGGGGAGGACTGCTGCTGGGGCATTGGGACATACTGGCAGACGCCCCAGGGTGGTTCGCAAGAGCGGTGGGCACCTTTCGCGTCCTGTTTACATGGTCAACTCGGTCGGCCGGTGAGACCGGACCAATTGGCGATCTTGGCAGCTCCCGGGCGGGTGGGGCGGGTCGGGCTTCTGCGGGGAAGGCGGCGCGAAAAGGGCCGCGGGTCGGTACCCGCGGCCCTTTGTACGTACGCCGGTCGAATGGTGCCCGGCTCCGCCGGAAAGGCAATCCGGTGCGACCGTACGGTCAGTGACCGCGGAACCGGTTGATGGCGCTTTCGTGGCGCGAGCGCATCTCGGTGTCCCGGACGCCGAGCCCGTCGGCGGGGGCGAGGCACCGCACGCCGACCTTGCCCTGGTGCGCGTTGCGGTGCACCTCGTACGCGGCCTGGCCGGTCTGCTCCAGGGCGTACGTCTTCGACACGGTCGGGTGCACCTTGCCCAGCGCGACCAGCCGGTTGGCCTGCCACGCCTCGTGGTAGTTGGCGAAGTGGCTGCCGACGATGCGCTTGAGGTGCATCCACAGGTAGCGGTTGTCGTACTGGTGGTTGAAGCCGCTGGTGGAGGCGCAGGTGACGATCGTGCCGCCCTTCTTGGCGACGTAGACGCTGGCGCCGAAGGTCTCCCGGCCCGGGTGCTCGAAGACGATGTCCGGGTCCTCGCCGCCGGTCAGCTCGCGGATGCGCTCACCGAAACGCCGCCACTCGTCCTGGTCCTGGGTCTGCTCGTCGGACCAGAACTTGAACCCCTCGGCGGTGCGGTCGATGACCAGCTCGGCGCCCATCTTGCGGCACAGCTCGGCCTTCTCCGGCGAGGAGACCACGCAGACCGGGATCGCGCCGCCGTTGAGCGCCATCTGGGTGGCGTAGCCGCCGAGGCCGCCGGAGGCACCCCAGATCAGCACCACGTCGCCCTGCTTCATGTTCGCGCCGTGGTGCGAGACGAGCTGCCGGTACGCGGTGGAGTTGACCAGTCCCGGGCTGGCCGCCTCCTCCCAGCTCAGGTGGCGCGGCTTCGGCATCAGCTGGTTGGCCTTGACGATCGCCAGCTCGGCCAGGCCGCCGAAGTTGGTCTCGAAGCCCCAGATCCGCTGCTGCGGGTCGAGCATCGTGTCGTCGTGGCCGGCGGAGTCCTCCAGCTCGACCGACAGGCAGTGCGCGACCACCTCGTCGCCGGCCTTCCACTTGGTCACACCGGGGCCGGTTCGCAGCACCACGCCCGCGGCGTCCGAGCCGACCACGTGGTACGGCAGGTCGTGGCGGCGGGTCAGCTCGGAGAGCCGGCCGTAGCGCTGGAGGAACTTGAAGGTGGGCAGCGGCTCGAAGATGCTCGTCCACACCGTGTTGTAGTTGATCGCGCTGGCCATCACCGCGACGAGCGCCTCACCCGGGCCCAGCTCGGGGGTGGGCACCTCCTGCACGTGCAGCGCCTTGCGCGGATCCTTGTCGCGGGTGGCCATGCCCTCGAACATGCGGGTGTCCTCGGCGCGCACCACCACGCCCCGGTAGCTCTCCGGCACGGGCAGGCCGGCGAGGCCGGCGAGCTCCCGCTCCGGCTGCGACGAACCCTCCGCCGCCATGATCGCTTCGAGGATGTCCTGCACGGTGACCTCCCGTTTGTCCACACCCGCACGACGCGGGCAGGGGTGCTGCCATCGTCGGCGCCGGTGCGACGGGACCGCCATGTCGGCAATCGACACATTCGGCAACCGGTCGCCGCTGCTGTTCGGGCGGACGTTACTGAACGGTAGCTAAAGCGGGAACCCCTCTGTGAAAAACTGCATCCACCGATGCGTGGAGGTGTCCGTGGGAACGTGCAAGTGCGCACTGCCGCGCGTGTTCCCACGTGTTAGGAAGGGCCCCTTCTTAACAGACGTCTGTTAAGAAGGGGCCCTTCCTTGCATCTCAGGCGGGCTGGACCAGCTCGATCAGCACGCCGCCGGCGTCCTTGGGGTGCACGAAGTTGACCCGGGAGTCCGACGTGCCGCGCCGGGGAGCGTCGTAGAGCAGCCGGACGCCGCGCTCACGCAGCGCCGCGCAGGCCACGTCGATGTCCGCCACCGTGTACGCCACCTGCTGGATGCCGGGACCGCGCTTGTCCAGGAACTTGCCGATCGTGGTGTCCGGCGAGAGCGGCGCGAGCAGCTGCACCATGCCGCCGGAGGCGTCCGGCCCGACCGCGAGCATCGCCTCGCGTACGCCCTGCTCGGTGTTCGTCTCGGTGTGCACGCAGCGCATCCCGAACGTGCGCTGGTAGAAGTCGATCGCGGCGTCCAGGTCGGCCACGGCGATCCCGACGTGGTCGATGCGGCGCAGGCCGATGTCTGTGACAAACTCGGCAGCGGGCTCGACGGGGGAGTTCTCAGCCATGACGCTAGTCTGACCGAACAATCGTTAAGGCGTACAGGTCGGCACCCCCTCGGAGGCAGGCAATGGCTTCGGTGATCGTCAGCGGCGCGCGGACCCCCATGGGGCGCCTGCTGGGCAACCTCAAGGACCTCCCCGCGACCAAGCTCGGTGGCATCGCGATCAAGGCGGCCCTGGAGCGCGCCGGCGTCGCGCCCGAGCAGGTCCAGTACGTGATCATGGGCCAGGTGCTCCAGGCCGGCGCCGGGCAGATCCCGGCCCGGCAGGCGGCCGTCGAGGCCGGCATCCCGATGTCCACCCCGGCGCTGACCATCAACAAGGTCTGCCTCTCCGGGCTGGACGCGATCGCGCTCGCCGACCAGCTCATCCGGGCCGGTGAGTTCGACGTCGTGGTGGCCGGCGGCATGGAGTCCATGACCAACGCCCCGCACCTGCTGCTCGGGCAGCGCTCCGGCTACAAGTACGGCGACGTGACGGTCAAGGACCACATGGCCCTCGACGGCCTCACCGACGCCTGGGACTGCTGCTCGATGGGCGAGTCCACCGAGCGGCACGGCGCGAAGCACGGCATCACCCGCGAGGAGCAGGACGCGTTCTCCGCGGCCAGCCACCAGCGCGCCGCCTCCGCGCAGAAGAACGGCCACTTCGGCGACGAGATCACCCCGGTGGTCATCCCGCAGCGCAAGGGCGACCCGCTGGTGATCAGCGAGGACGAGGGCATCCGCCCGGACACCACCGCCGAGTCGCTCGGCAAGCTGCGTCCCGCCTTCACCAAGGACGGCACCATCACCGCCGGCAGCTCCTCGCCGATCTCCGACGGCGCGGCCGCCGTGGTCGTGATGAGCAAGGCCAAGGCCAAGGAGCTGGGCCTGACCTGGCTGGCCGAGATCGGCGCCCACGGCAACGTGGCCGGCCCGGACAACTCCCTGCACTCGCAGCCCTCGAACGCGATCAACCACGCCCTGAAGAAGGGCGGCCTGAGCATCGAGGACCTCGACCTCATCGAGATCAACGAGGCGTTCGCGGCGGTGGGCATCCAGTCCACCCGTGACCTCGGCATCAGCCCCGACAAGGTCAACGTCAACGGCGGCGCGATCGCGCTCGGCCACCCGATCGGCATGTCCGGCGCCCGCCTCGTACTCACGCTCGCGATGGAGCTGAAGCGGCGCGGCGGCGGCACCGGCGCGGCGGCGCTCTGCGGCGGTGGCGGGCAGGGCGACGCGCTGATCATCCACGTGCCGAACGGCGCCGAGAGCTGATTGCTGATACCTGTGAACGATGCACAGAACGCCCCGGCGGCGGCCACCGGGCCGGTGCGCCGCAGCCGGGACGTACCCATGCTGGTGGAGCGGGCCCGCGCGGGTGACCCCCGCGCGGTGGCCCGCCTGATCACCCTGGTCGAGTCCGGCGACGAGGTGCTGCCGCAGGTGGCGGCGGCGCTCGCGCCGTACGCCGGGCACGCCCAGGTGGTCGGCCTGACCGGCTCGCCCGGCGTGGGCAAGTCGACCACCACGAACGAGCTGGTCCGGGCACTGCGGGCGCGCGGGCACCGGGTCGGCGTGCTGGCGATCGACCCGTCCAGCCCGTTCACCGGCGGCGCGATCCTCGGTGACCGGGTCCGGATGCAGGACCACGCGACCGACCCGGGCGTCTACATCCGCTCGATGTCCAGCCGGGGCCACCTGGGCGGGCTCTCGGCGGCGACGCCGCAGGCGGTGCGGGTGCTGGAGGGTGCCGGCTGCGACGTGGTGCTGGTCGAGACCGTCGGCGTCGGGCAGGCCGAGGTGGAGGTGGCCTCGCTGGCCGACACCACGCTCGTGCTGCTCGCGCCGGGCATGGGCGACGCGATCCAGGCGGTCAAGGCCGGCATCCTGGAGATCGCCGACGTCTTCGTGGTCAACAAGGCCGACCGGGACGGCGCGGACGCCACAGTCCGCGACATCCAGGGCATGATCGCGCTGGGCGAGCGCGGGCCGGGGGAGTGGCGCCCGCAGGTGGTGCGCTCGATCGCCGCCCGTGCCGAGGGCATCGACGACATCGCCGCCGCGATCGACAAGCACCGCGACTGGCTGGAGCGCCACGGCGAGCTGCGCCGCCGCCGGGAGGCGCGGGCCGCCGCCGAGATCGAGGCCATCGCGCTGGGTGTGCTGCGCGCCCGGATCGGCTCACTGCGCGACGGTACGCAGCTCCCGACGCTCGCCGCGAAGGTGGCCGAGGGCGCGATCGATCCGTACGCCGCGGCGGACGAGCTGCTCTCCCAGCTAGGCTCCTGACCCGCCCCCGCCCCCGCCCCCGCCCCCGCCGAGATCTTGGTAGGAAACGGCCCCCATAGGGGCCCTTTCGTACCAAGATCTTCACCGCTCCCACCTGACGGAACGCCGATCTCGCGTGACGGAAGGCGCTCCCACAAACCCCGCGATCTTGCGGTTACGGCCCCGGTTGCGCCTGCTTCGCGGCTTCTGCCGGGGCCGTAACTCCATGATCGACGGTCGATGTACGCTCCCTCGGACGAAGGAGGGTGGGCGCGTGGAGCACGACGCTACTCAGGAGCTGCCGGCGATGCCTGAGACCGTGGCGGGCGGGAGCACTTCGGTCTCGGACGAGGTGGTCGAGAAGATCGCGGTGGCCGCCGCGAAGTCGGTGCCCGGGGTGGCCGAGCTGGGCGGCGACATCGCCCGCTTCTTCAACGCCGTGCTGGACCGGGTCGGGCTGGAGCAGGTCGGGGACGCGCGGCGCGGCTGCTCGGCGCACGTCACCGACGGGTCGGCAGTGGTCAACCTCGTCCTCGTGATCGACGCCGGGTACCCGGTGCCGCAGGTGACGGGTGAGGTCCGGGCCGCGGTGGCGTCCGCGATCGAGGCGTACGGGCTGCGGGCCGCCGAGATCAACATCAAGGTCGACGACGTGGCGATGGGTACGCCCACCGCCTGACGCGCGCCGCCCGGCTCAGTCGTGTACCGGGCGGGTCAGCTCCACCTCGTCGCCAGGCAGCAACTCCACGTCGCCCTCCGGGCCGTGGATCTCGAGCACCGGTACGCCCTCGTCCAGCAGCATGTTCCGGCGCTCGGCGCCGGTAGGCATCCGCGCGACGACTCTCGCGCCCGCGGCCAGCTCCACCTGCCTGCGCTGCGGCGTCTCCCGGACCCGCGTGCCGAGCGGACGGCTGGTGGTGACGAGCCCTTCCGATCGCAGCAGCGAAATCGCCATCCGGACCGCGTCCCGGCCGATCTGGTGCTCCTGGCTGAGCCGTGACTCGCTGCCGACGCTCGCCCCGGGCGGCAGCGCGCCCGATTCGATCTGCTCTCGGATCAGGTCGGCGAGCTGGACGTAGACCGGCGTGTGCGAGCGCGGATCGATGGTCATGACGTAAGCCTTGTGCCCCGGTAGATCTGATCCATCAAGGCTTTATGGCGATGATGGATTGTAGCCATGTTGGATTCTTGCTATGGTCGGAGCGTGTTCGTGCGGTAACCGGCGGACATGACTCCTTCGAGTGCTCAATCTCGACTGCCCCGGTGCCGTACCGCGAATCGACGCTGCGGTGGCGGGGCGGGCGGGTCCGCCCGCGCGCGGCGGGCGGGTGGTCCCGCCCTTCCAGTCCCTTCGACCACGAGAGGCAGGCGTTCGTGCGGTGGAACCTCCGGTGGCCCGGTCGGCGCGCGCGAGCCGGGTCGCGGTACCACTCAGCCGGGCTGCTACCGGGCGGCCAACTACACGCCGTTGCGCCCCTGGCAGGTGCGGGGAACGGCGGTTCCGGACGACGCGGCTGGGCCGGCGCGGGCTCGACCCGGCCGAGGTGCACGAGTTCCTCGACCGGGTGGCGCTCGACCTGGCCGACGTCTACCGGGCGCTCGGCGTCAGCCGGGAGGAGACCGCGCGGGTCCGGGACGCGCTGCGACGCTGGCAGTCCGAGCAGGCGCAGAGGCGGATGAACGTGGGAGCGTACCGTCGATGAGTTCCCGCGAGCGGTTCGTCATCCACCTGCCGGTCGTCGCCGGTGATCTGGCCGGCGCCGTACGCCTGGCCCGGGTCGTCGCCCGCTGGTCGGGCGTGCTCGCCCAGGCCGACCCGGGCGAGACCACCGTCTCGGCCGAGGACGAGCAGGGCGTACGCCATCGGGTCTTCTGCGATCTGCGGATGGGCGACGGCCGGCGCTGCCTGCTGCGGGCCGACCACGACGGCCCGTGCGCCCGCCGCCTCCTTCGGTGACCCGCCGCGCGGCCTGCGCACTCGTCGTGGCGGGCGGGGGTTGACCACCGCGCGGGTCGATGCACCGTACCGTTGGTCCCAGCGGCGCGAGGCCGCCGTGCGTCGGGAGGTTCGCCATGCCGAAGGGTGTCTCGTTCGCTCCAGTGCGCACCGTGAGGGCGTACGAGGGGATCGTCCGGCAGGTCGAGGAACGGATCGCCGCGGGGGATCTGCGGCCGGGGGACCGGCTGCCGAGCGAGCGCGAGCTGACCACGCAGTTCGACGTCAGCAGGTCCACGGTGCGTGAGGCGCTGCGCGTGCTGGAGAGCAGCGGCCTGGTCCGCTCGCGCCCCGGTGACCCGCTCGGGCCGCAGGTGATCGCCTCGACCGCCTCGGCGATGCGCAAGCTGTTCGCCCGGGTCGTGGACAGCCGGCGGCTCGGCGTGGCGGAGCTGCTCCAGTTCCGCATGATCATCGAGTCGGCGGCGGGGTCGGTCGCCGCCCGGCTGGCGTCACCGTCCGAGTTGGACGAGCTGGAGCAGGCGCTGACGGGCATGCGCGACGCGGTCGCCGAGGGATACGAGGCGTTCAGCGCGGCGGACCTCCGCTTCCACGAGCACGTCGCCCGGCTGTCCGGGAACGAACTTCTGGTGCTCTGCCTCGACGCGGTCCGGAGCATGGTGCTGGACCTGATCTCGACCAAGCTCGCCCAGGCTCCGGACCCGGAAGCCCTGATGGAGCGCACGCTCGCGCATCACCGGCGCGTCATCGACGCGATGCGGGCGGGCGAGGCCGACGAGGTGGCCCGGCTGACCCGTCAGGAGCTGCACCACTACTACGCCGAGTACGTGCCGGAGGCGCGCCGCTCGATGGTGGACGTATTGCTCTGAATCCGCCTGATGTGGCCTGACCTCGGATTATCCGAGTCGGCCATCAGCTGAGCTGGCTCTTCCCTTCAACTGGTCTGACCAGTAGCCTCCCCCACATCTCGTCGTGTACCACGGGGGACCACCAGTTGCCCAATGCATCGACCGCCCCGGATCGGGGCGGAGGTCGCACCGCTTCACATGGGAGAAGCTGCATGAAGTCGTCCAGATTCGCCGCGTTCGCCGCGGCAGCCCTGGTCTGTCCGGGACTCGTGCTCGTCGGGTCGCCCGCGTCGGCCAACCCCGCCGCCGGTGCCCCGGGCGCCCACAACGCCATCACCGACGTCCCCGGCATCCAGGTCGGCCAGGTCCAGTCCGACACCGCTCCGTACCTGACCGGCACCTCGGTCGTCTACATGCCGCAGATGTCCGTGGCGAGTGTGGACCAGCGTGGTGGCGCCCCCGCCACCAAGGAGACCGACCTGCTCAGCCCGCTCAACTCCAACCCGGGCGTCAACGCGATCCAGCTCGGCGGCAGCAGCATGTACGGGCTGTCGGCGACCAACGGCATCATTCGCTGGCTGGAGGACCGCGGCGAGGGCGTACGCGTCGGCGCCGGCGGTGTCGCCCCGATCGTGCCGGCCGCGGACATCTTCGACCTCGGCCGGGGCGGTGACCCGAAGGCCCGCACCTCCGCCGAGTGGGGTTACCTCGCGGCACAGGCCACCTCGGACGGTCCCGTTCGCCAGGGCGGCGTCGGCGGTGGCACCGGTGCCCGTGGCGGCGGCATGCGCGGCGGCGTCGGCACCGCGAGCGTCCACCTCGGCGACGGCATCTACGTCGGCGCGATGGTGATCGTCAACCCGGCCGGCTCCCCGGTCGACCCGGCCGACTGCACCCTGTACGGCGTCAAGTACGGCATCGGCAACGAGTTCGCCGGGTACAAGGCTCCCAAGAAGAAGGAGTGCAACCCGCCGACCCCGCCGGCCGCCGCCGCCGAGCAGCCGGCGAACACCACGATCGCCGTGGTCGCCACCAACGCCCCGCTGGAGAAGGCCGCCGCGCAGCGCATGTCCGGCAACGCGCACGACGGCATGGCCCGGGCGATCAGCCCGATCCACACGCTCGGCGACGGTGACACCGTGTTCGCGGTGTCCACCGGCAAGGGCGAGGCGCTCCAGATCAACGACCCGGCCGACAGCCGCCAGCTCAACGCCATCTTCAACGCCGGCGCCAGCACGCTCGCCCGTGCCATCGCCAAGGCGGTCCTGTCGTCCGAGAGCATCGGCAACACCACCAGCTACTGTGACCGCTACCCCTCGGCCTGCAAGGGCATGAAGCAGCTCAAGCAGTGGCGTACGCAGGGCAACGCCCCGGACGTGACCCCGCAGACCTTCGCCCAGGCGACCCAGGCGCTGGCCCAGACCCCGGTCCCCGCGCCGGCCGGTGCCGACAACGGCAAGGACAAGCCCAAGCCCAAGGCCGCTCCGGCGGGCAACACCACGAACGACGCCGCTCAGGAGTCGCAGAACGGCATGGTTCTCGCCTCCGGTAACACCGGTGGCCCCACGCTCTCCACGGGTGTGACCACGGGCCTGCTGGCCGCCGCCATCCTCGGCGTCGGCCTGCTGGGGATGCACCTGCGGGGACGCCGCCGGACGCCCTCCACCCGGCTCAGCTGACACGCACGCTGTCTCACCTCGCGCCGGCACCGTAGGCGCGTGACGATCGAGGCGGGTTCCGTCCACCCGGACGGAGCCCGCCTCACGTCGTTCCCGCCCGCCGGCCGGTGGCGCGTCCGCGCTCGGTCTAGCCCGCCGATCTTGGAGTTGTGGCACCTCGCACAGCTCGCATACGGGGCATCCCAGGCGCCACAAGTCCAAGATCGACGGGGCGCGGGGCGTTCTACGCCGACCCATTTCGCAGCACGTCAGCTCCTGGCGTGTGGAGTGCGAGCGGGATTGCGCCGTCCCTCGGCAGCCCGGTGCATCGCGCTCCAACGCAGAGGCCGCACCGTAGGGCTAGACGTGCTCGTCGGCCGGGCGGAACACGTCCAGCGCGGCATAGTCCTCGCTCGGCAGTGCGTTGTGTCGACGCCCCGCGGTCCCGGACGCGCCGGGCTACACGCGGGCAGCACCTCGACCGCGTCAGTCCACTGCGCACCGACCGCGGCTCCTCGGGCGTCCTCGGCCCCCCGCCCCCCGCGATCTTGCACTTGGTGCCCCGTCGAACGGGGTCAAATCCCCCGCGCCAGGGGCCGCAAGTGCAAGATCGCGGGGAGGGGGACGGGGAGCAGGAGCGGGGGGATGGCAGAAGGACCTGGTGGGCGGAGCCCACCAGGTCCTTCTGCGCGTGGAACCGAGTTACTTCTTGGAGACCTTGGTGACGTCGAAGGACTGGGTCACCGCGTCCTTCGGGTAGCCCTCGACGCCGTCGCGGATCACCGCGAGGTTCGGCAGCAGGAACAGCCAGTCGCTGGCGGCCTCCTGCGAGATGACCTTCGCGGCCTCGGCGAACTTCTTGTCCCGGGTCGCCGCGTCCAGAGCCGTGTCGGCCTCGTTCATGAGCTGCGTGACAGCCGGGTTCTTGTAGCGGTAGTAGTAGTCCGGCTGGCCGTAGCGGACCAGGTCACGCGGCTCGACGTGGGCGATGATCGACAGGTCGTAGTTGGCCTTGCCGAGCACCTTGTCGAGCCACTGCGGCATCTCGACGTTGTTCTGGGTCACCTTGATGCCGACCTCGGCGAGCTGCGAGGCGACGAACTGTGCGGAGGCGCGGGCGTAGCCGGGCGGCGGGACGTCCATGGTCAGGGTGAGCCCACCCGCGTGACCGGCCTCGGCGAGCAACTGCTTGGCCTTGGCGGGGTCGTGCGGGAAGTCGCCGGTGCGGTCCTCGTACCACGGGTCGCTCGGCGGCACCATGCTGCCGATCTTCGTGCCGTAGCCGGACCAGACGGTCTTGATGAGCGCGTCGTGGTCGATCGCGTGGCGGATGGCCTGGCGCACCCGGGCGTCGGCCAGCGGGCCCTTGGCGTTGTTCATCGCCAGGACGACCTCACCGGTCGTCTTGCCCTCGACCACCTCGAACTGCTTGTTGCCCTTGAACACCTCGAGGAGCTGCGGCGCCTGGATGTTCGCCACGATGTCGAGCTGCCCGGAGAGCGTCGCGTTGTTCAGCGCGTTGGCGTCGGTGATGTACCGGAAGACGGCGGTGCCGACCTTGGCCTTCTCACCCCAGTAGCCGTCGTTGCGCACCAGCGTGATGCTGTCGCCGCGGTTCCACTTGTCGAACTTGAACGGGCCGGTGCCGTTCGGCTTCGTGCCCAGGTCGGTGGCGTTCTCCTTGAGCACCACGCCGACCCGGCCGGCGATGTCGAACAGCCAGCTCTGGCTGGGCCGGGACAGCGTCACGTCCACGGTGGAGGCGTCCGGCGCCTCGACGGTCTTCACGACTGTCATCTGCGACTTGAACGGGTTCGTCGAGCCCTCGGCGGTGACCCGCTTGAAGCTCCACACCACGTCCTGCGCGGTGAGCTTCTGGCCGTCGTGGAAGGTCACGCCGTCGCGCAGCTTGAACGAGTACTTGGTGCCGTCGTCGGACACCTTCCACTCGCTGGCCAGCAGCGGCTCCACCTCGCCGGTGCCGGCGTTCTGGCGCACCAGGCCCTCGTACACGTTGTAGAGCAGGACCTGCGGGATCGCCGCGCCGGCCTCGGCGGTCAGGTCGAGGCTCACCGGCTCGAGGTAGGCGCCGAGGGTGACCGTACCGTTGCCGGAACCACCGCCGGTGGTGGTCTCCGAGTCACCATCGCTACTGCACGCGGTCAGAGCCAGCGCCGTGGCGAGCAGCACGGCGGGCAGCGTTATCTTCAGCCGATTCATTCGTGTGTCCCATCGCGAAGAACGCCAAGGGCGCTCGTAGCCTGTGAGGCGGGACACTATGAGCGTGGTACCCGATGCAAAAGGGCCAGTTCAGCGGGGTCGGCAGGTACCAATCAGCGTCCGGCTACCGGGCCACCCGGAAACCGGTGTTGCCGGTCGAGGAGTCGACGGTGGTCCGGCTCCGTGCTGCCACGCGGTATCGGTTGCAGTAGGAGTCGTGGCACAGGTACGAACCACCCCTGATGACGCTCTCACCTGGTGAGATGCGGCCGCGGTGGTCGCGCCAGGGTTCGGCCGTGAGTTCCCAAACGTTGCCCGCGACGTCGTACAGGCCGTAGCCGTTCGGCGGAAACGCGGTCACCGGAGAGGTGCCCGCGAACCCGTCCTCAGCGGTGTTGACAGCGGGGAAGACGCCCTGCCAGATGTTGCAGCGGTGCCGCCCGTCCGGGGTCAGCTCGTCGCCCCAGGCGTAGCGGGCCTGGGACAGGCCGCCGCGCGCCGCGTACTCCCACTCGGCCTCGGTCGCCAGCCGGGTGCCGGACCAGCGGCAGTACGCCTCGGCGTCCCGGTGCGAGACGTGCACGACCGGGTGCTGCTCGCGCCCGCGTACGTCCGACCCGGGCCCGTCCGGGGCGGCCCAGGACGCCCCCTCGACGGCCAGCCACCACGGCGCCTGCGGCACCGACGCGTCGAGCACGTACGGGTGCGCGGACGGCACCAGGAGCAGGTGGAAGACGAACGACCAGCCGTACCGTTCCGCATCGGTGCGGTAGCCGGTGGCGTCGGCGAAGCGGGCGAACTGCTGGTTCGTCACCGGCGTCGCGCCGATCGCGAACGGGCCCACCGTCACCGGGCGGACCGGCCCCTCCAGGTCGTCCGGGAAGCCCTCCGGGTCGTCGGTGCCCATGAGGAAGGTGCCGCCGGGCAGCGCGATCAGGTCGTCCGTACCCCCGAATGGGGCGCGGACGGCGCTCGCGCCCGCCGCGGCGCCGGAGCCGGCGGCGGGCGGGCGTCTCGGCGCGCAACACGGCGACGGCGGGGGAGTGCCCCCGCCGTCGCCCGGATCGACCGGTTCGGTGCTCACATCCGTGTCACGCCGGCAGGGCGTCCGCCTGGTACGCGCCCTCGCCGATGACGGCGGCGACCGCGTCGCCGAAGTCCTCGGTCGACATGCCCATCTCCGGCCCGCGCATGGCGCCCAGGCGCGGCAGCACCGCCTTCACGCCGTCCTCCAGGCTGCGGGCCGCCTCCGGGTGGCCCAGGTGCTCCAGCATCAGCGCGGCGCTGAGGATCGAGCCGGCGGGGTTGGCCCAGCCGCGGCCGGCGATGTCCGGCGCGGAACCGTGCACCGGCTCGAACATGCTCGGCGCCGACCCGGTCGGGTTGAGGTTGCCGCTGGCGGCCAGGCCGAGACCGCCCTGCACGGCGGCGCCCAGGTCGGTGATGATGTCGCCGAACAGGTTGTCGGTGACCACCACGTCGAACCGCTCCGGCTGCGTCACCAGGTAGAGGCACATCGCGTCGACGTGGACGTAGTCAACAGCGATGTCCGGGTACTCCGCCGAGACCTCCTCGAAGGTCCGCTGCCACAGGTCGCCGGCGTAGGTGAGGATGTTCGCCTTGTGCACCAGCGTCACGTGCTTGCGGCGGCCCAGGGCCAGCCGGAAACCGTGCCGGATGAGGCGCTCGACGCCCTTGCGGGTGTTCACCGACTCCTGGGTGGCGATCTCGTCCGGCCCGCCGCGGTGGATGAAGCCGCCCGCGCCGACGTACGCGCCCTCGGTGTTCTCCCGCAGGATCACCAGGTCGCACTGCTCCGGGCGCAGCCCGCCGATGGGCGTGGGCACACCTGGCAGCAGCTTGACCGGCCGCAGGTTCACGTACTGGTCGAACGCGGTCCGCAGGTGGATGACCAGGCCGCGTTCCAGCACGCCGGGCGGCACCGACGGGTCGCCGACGGCGCCGAAGAGAATGGCGTCCGCCTTCGCCAGTTCCTGTTCCACGTCCGGCGGCACGACCTGGCCGGTGATCCGCCAGTAGTCCGCGCCGAGTTCGTAGTCCTCCCAGACCAGGTCGATCCCGAACCGTCGGGCGGCGGCGTCGCACGCCTTGACCGCCTGCGCGGTGACCTCCGGTCCGATGCCGTCGCCGGGCACCAGCGCGATTCGCTGGGCGCTCATGAGTCCACCCCTGTCCGCGTGCAGGAGACCGTCACCTGCCATCGCCCGGCCAAGCGTGGCGGGAACGGGCCCTCCGCAACAGGTCCAGGTCTCCGGCTAGGCTAGTACCAGCGGGACGCATAGGGCGTGTGCAGGGCGTACGACGACGGGACGAGGCGAGACCCCCGCGGGAGTGGGAGGTCGAGGTGGCGGATTTCCTGCTGCCGGTCAACCCGCAGAGCACGGTTCCGCTCTACGAGCAGATCATCACCGGGCTCGAGGACGCCATCCTCGCCGGGCAGTACGACGACGGCCCGCTGCCCAGCACGCGCCGCCTGGCCGAGGCGCTCGGCGTCTCCCGGAACACGGTGCTGACCGCGTACGACAGGCTCATGGAGCAGGGTCTGATCGTGACCGTCCCGCGGCGCGGTCTCTACGTCTCCTCCGACGCGGTGGTGCGGATGCGGGCCGCGCGGCGGACCGCCCGCTCGCCGATGCAGCCGATCGACTGGGCGGCGCGGCTGCCGGAACCGCCGCCCACTCCGGTGCACCGGGATCCGGCCTGGGCGCGGGCGCCGTTCCCGTTCGTGGTCGGCCAGCCCGACCCGACCATGTTCCCGATCGGCGCGTGGGAACGGGCGCAGCGTGAGGCGCTGCGGCAGGACGGGCTGTCCCGGGTCATCGGGGACGCCGGCCAGGCCGACGATCCGGAGCTGGTGCGTCAGCTCTGCGAGCACGTGCTGCCCGCGCGCGGCATCTCCGCCCACCCGGACCAGGTGATGATCACGCTGGGTTCGACGCACGCGCTGCACCTGCTGGCGAGCGTCCTCGTCCGGCCGGGCAGCGTGGTGCTCGTCGAGGACCCCGGCTACCCCGACGCCCGGACGATCATGCAGATGGCCGGCGCCGACGTGGTGCCCGGCGCGGTCGATGAGGACGGCCTCGTCGTGGAGGACCTGCCGGCCGACCTGCACGGCGCCCAGCTCGTGTACGTCACGCCGAGCCACCAGTACCCGACCGGCGCGACCATGTCGGCGTCCCGCCGCGAGGAGCTGCTCCGGCGGGCCGGGGCGGCGGACGCGGTCGTGATCGAGGACGACTACGACCCGGAGATGACGTTCCGGGGGATGCCCGCGGTGGCGGTGCGGGCGCTCGACGACGAGGACCGCGTCGTCTACCTCGGCAGCTTCAGCAAGCTGCTGGCACCGGGCCTGCGGCTCGGTTACGTGGTGGCGTCCCCGGCGCTCGTGGACGCCATGCGGGCCCGCTCCCGCTACGTGCTGCGTCACCCGCCCGGCCCGATGCAGCGTGCCCTCGCCCAGATGATCGCCAGCCGCGACCTGGCCCGTCACGTGCGCCGCGTCCGCGCCCACTACCTGGGGCTGTACGAGGAGATGGTGCGGGCGGTCGAGCGGCACGTGCGCTGGGGGCCGCAGCCGGTGCCGCGCGGCGGGCTGGCCCGGTGGATCACCGGCCCGCCGGGGCTGGACGCCGGCGAACTCGCCCGCGAGCTGCGCCGGCAGGGTGTCCTGCTGGACCCGGGCGCGCCGTACTGGGCCACCCGGCCGGCGCCGCGTCACCACCTGCGCCTGGGGTACCAGGTGATGCCGCTGGACCGCATCGACGAGGGCGTGCGGCGGGTCGTCGAGGCGGTAGAAGTCCAGGTCCGGCCAGGGCTGGTACCCCCACCGACCCGGAAACTGGACGTTCCCCTCCGGGGGCGGAGTTCGTAACCTCCGACGCCATGACGTCGGACACCCACGCCTCCCTCCGCGCCGGCCATCTCGTGGACGCGCAAGCCGTCGTGACGCTGACCCAGGACCTGGTCCGCATCCCCTCGACCTGGGACGCGGGGCGCGGGCGCAGCGAGCAGCCCGTGGCGGACCTCGTCGCGGAGGTCATGCGGGGTTTCGGGTGGCGACCGGAGGTCACCGATGTCGTCCCCGGGCGTCCCAACGTCGTCGCCGTGGTGGACGGCGGCCTGCCCGGCCCGACGCTGATGTTCGAGGGGCACACCGACGTCGTCACCGAGGGTGCTCCCGAGGAGTGGACGGTCGACCCGTTCGGCGGCGACATCGTCGACGGGCGGCTGTACGGTCGCGGCTCCGCCGACATGAAGGCCGGTGTCGCCGCGATGATCCACGCGACCCGGGCCGTCGAGCTGGCCGGGCCGTTCCCGGGCCGGATCGTGGTGGCGGCCCTGGTGGACGAGGAGGGCCAGATGCTCGGGGCGAAGCACTTCACCACCACCGCGCTGGCCCGCGAGGTGGACGCCGCGATCATCTGTGAGCCGGAGGCGGAGGAGATCTGCGCGGTCGCCAAGGGCGCCGTCCGGCTGCTGGTCACCTGCACCGGCAAGATGGCGCACGGCGCGATGCCGCAGCACGGCCGCAATCCCGTACCGGCGGTGGCCGAGCTGGTCGCCGCGCTCGGCCGTTACCAGAAGGAGCTGCAGGCCGCCCCGGGTGAGCACGAGCACCTCGGCCTGACGTACCTGACCCCCACGGTCCTGGACGCCGGCTCCGCCGACCAGCTCAACGTCATCCCCGGCCGTGCCGTCCTCGGCGTGGACTGCCGGACCGTACCCGGTGTCGACCACGCCGCGCTCGCCGCGCGCGTGCGCGCCGACGCCGAGGCCATCGGCGCCCGGCACGGCGTCACCTTCGCCGTCGAGGTCGTCGACGACCGGCCGTGCGCGGTCACCCCGGAGGACCACCCGATCTCGCTCGCCGTGGCCGACGCGCACCGCGCCGTCACCGGCGCCGAGCCCGTCTTCGGCGGCGTGCCCGGCGCGACCGACGGCACCATCCTGTGGCGCGACAGCGGCATCCCGAACGTGGTGTACGGCCCGGGCCCGAAGTGGATCGCCCACCAGCCCGACGAGTACGTCGAGGTCGACGACATCGTCCGCAAGACGAAGGTCTACGCCGAGGCGGCGCTTGCCTTCCTCACCGGTGCCACCGGCGCCCGGACGGGTGCGGCGTCGTGACCGCGCAGGAGCTGCTGACCGCGCTGCCCGCCGGCCTGCCGATCGGCGCGGGCTGGACCGGCACCGCGCAGACCGCGCCGGTCCGCTTCCCGTACGACGGCAGCACCGTCACCCAGGCGCCGTGGGGCGACCCCGGTGACGCGGAGGCCGCGGTCGAGGCAGCGCAGGGGGTCGCCGCGGAGATGGCCGGGCTGCCCGGCCACCGGCGGCGCGCGATCCTGACGACAGTCGCCGCCGAGGTGCGCGCCCGCGCGGACTCGCTGGCCGAGCTGCTGGTCCTGGAGACCGGCAAGCCGCTGGTGGACTGCCGGGTCGAGGTCGCCCGCACGCTCGTCACGCTGGAGACGGCCGCCGAGGAGGTCGGGCACCTGACCGGCGAGACGGTGGCACTGGACATGCAGCCGGCCGGCGAGGGCATGCTCGGTTTCTGGGTGCGCCGCCCGGTCGGTGTCGTCGTCGGCATCACCGGGTTCAACTACCCGCTGCTCCTGGCCGCGCACAAGGTCGCGCCGTCGGTCGCGGCCGGCTGCCCGGTGATCGTCAAGCCGGCGCCGAACACGCCGCTTGCCACGCTGGTGCTGGTCGACCTGTTCCGCGCGGCGGGCTGCCCGGCCGCCGGGGTTCAGCTCGTCACCGGCGGCGTCGAGGTCGGCAAGCTCCTGACCACGCATCCCGGTGTCGCGGCCGTGTCGTTCACCGGGTCGGCGCACGTCGGCCACCAGATCGCCCGCGCCGCGGCCCCGCGCAAGGTGCTGCTCGAACTCGGGTCCAACGCGGCGCTCGTCGTCGGCCGCGACGCCGACCTCGACCGGGCCGCCGAAGCGGTGGTACGCGGCGGGTTCTACGCCTCCGGCCAGGCGTGCATCAGCGTGCAGCGGGTGATCGTCGAGGAGCCGGTCCGCGAGGCGCTGCTGGACCGCCTCCGGCCGCTGCTGGCCTCGGTCACCACCGGCGACCCCCGGTCCGCCGGCACCCGCGTGTCCGCCCTGGTGGACGAGGCGTCCACCGAGCGGGTCCACTCGTGGGTGGACCGCGCGGTCGCTGCCGGGGCGCGTTGCCTGGCCGGCGGTACGGCGCAGGGCCGGGTGCTGCAGCCGACGGTGCTCGTCGACGTCCCCGAGGACGCCGAGTGCTGGTCGGAGGAGATCTTCGGGCCGGTGGTCTGCGTCCGGTCGGTGCCGGACATGGACGCGGCGGTCGAGCTCGTCAACAGGTCGCGGTACGGGCTCCAGGCCGCCGTCTTCACCCGTGATCTGGCGGTGGCCCTCGATGTCGTACGCCGTCTCGACGTCGGCGGCGTGCTCGTCAACGAGGTGCCCGGCTTCCGCGCCGACAACATGCCGTACGGCGGCGTCAAGGACTCCGGCATCGGCCGGGAGGGACCGCGCTTCGCCATGGAGGAGCTGACCGTGACCAAGATGGTGATGATCAGGCCATGACTCGGAGTGGGAGCACACACGCATGGTGATCTACTTCGTCCGGCGGCTGGCCATCCTCGCGGTATCGCTGTTCGCCGCGTCCATCCTCGTCTTCACGATGCTGGCGCTGCTGCCGGGCGACCAGGCGCAGGCGATGCTCGGCGTGAACGCGACCCCGGAGGCGCTGGAGGCGCTGCGGGAGCAGTTCGGGACGAACCGGCCGTTCACCGAGCGGTACCTCGAATGGGCCGGCGGCCTGATCCGCGGTGACTTCGGCATCTCGCCGCTCAGCGGGGTGT
Organism: Micromonospora sp. AB353; assembly: GCF_049538395.1. Lineage (NCBI taxonomy): Bacteria > Bacillati > Actinomycetota > Actinomycetes > Micromonosporales > Micromonosporaceae > Micromonospora > Micromonospora sp. AB353. Next base: position 42,933 of record NZ_JBMVFV010000043.1, read on the forward strand.
CGGTCGGCTCGGAGATCGCCGACAAGCTCGGCGTGACGGTGCCACTGATCCTGGCCGGGATGACGCTGGCGCTGCTCATCGCCGTACCGCTGGGCATCCTCGCCGCGGTGAAGAGCCGCACCGCGATCGGGACGGCGCTGTCGGCGCTGAGCCAGGTCGGCATCGCCGTTCCGTCGTTCTGGCTGGGCATCCTGCTCATCACCGTGTTCGCGGTGAAGTTGCAGTGGCTGCCCGCCGGTGGGTTCACCGGATGGGACGACATCGGCAGCGCCGTGCAGGCCCTGCTGATGCCGGCGCTCGTCCTCGGCGTGGCCCAGGGCGCGATCCTGATGCGCTACGTCCGGTCCGCGGTGGTCGAGGTCATGCAGGAGGACTTCATCCAGACCGCGCGGGCCAAGGGCCTGAGCCGCTCGCAGGCGCTGACCCGGCACGCGCTGCGCAACGCGGCCATCCCGGTCATCACCGTCCTCGGCCTGCAACTCGCGACGCTGCTCATCGGCACCGTCGTGATCGAGAACGTCTTCGGCCTGCCCGGCCTCGGCCGGATGCTGCTGCAGGACGTGGGCAACCGCGACCTGCTGAAGGTGCAGGGCACCGTGATGGTGCTGACCGCCGCGGTGCTTCTGATCAACTTCGTCGTCGACGTGGTGTACCACGCGGTCGACCCCAGGCTGAGGAGCAAGGCATGACATCGGTCGCCGACGCCCCACCGGACGCCACCGCCGACGTCGTCGCGGCCGGCCCGGTCAAGCCGCGCCGCCGCTGGAACCTCACGCTGGTGATCGGCGCCGGCCTGGTGGGCCTCGTCGTCCTCACCGCGCTCGTGTCGTTCCTCTGGACGCCGTACGACCCCACCCGGGTCGACCCGTCGCAGACGCTGCTGTCCCCGGGCGGGGACCACTGGCTCGGCACCGACCACTTCGGCCGGGACATCGTCAGCCAGCTCCTCGTCGGCGCGCGGACCACACTGTTCGTCGGTGTGGTCGCCGTCGCGATCGCCGCCGCCGTCGGCGTACCCCTGGGTCTGCTCGCCGCCACCGGGCACCGCTGGCTCAGCGAGCCGGTGATGCGGGCGCTGGACATCGTGTTCGCCTTCCCGGCCATCCTGCTGGCGATCATCCTGGCCGCCGGCTTCGGCGCCTCCACGCTCACCGGCATGATCGCGATCGGCGTCGCCAACGTCCCGGTGTTCGGCCGCCTCACCCGGGCCGGCGCGATGCAGGTGCTGCAGAGCGACTTCGTGCTGGCCGCGCGCAGCTACGGCCGCCGGGGCGTGGTGCTCATGGTCCGGTACGTGCTGCCGAACATCGCGGCCCTGCTCATCGTGCAGGCGTCGGTGTCGTTCGCGCACGCGGTGCTCGCCGAGGCGGCGCTGTCCTACCTCGGGTACGGCACCCCGCCACCGACCCCCACCTGGGGCCGGATGCTCCAGGAGGCCCAGAACTACTTCGTCGTGCAGCCGATGCTCGCCGTCTGGCCCGGTCTGGCCATCGCCCTGTCGGTGCTCGGCTTCAACCTCATGGGCGACGGGCTGCGCGACGCCCTCGACCCGCGGCTGAGAGGACGGTGAGCGGCGTGAGCGGGCTCGTGGTGGAGGACCTCGTCGTCAAGGTCCACGACATCCAGGCCGTCAAGGGCGTCTCGTTCGAGATCGGGCGGGGCCGCCGGATGGGGCTCATCGGCGAGTCCGGCTGCGGCAAGTCCCTGACCGCGCTCGCGCTGATGGGCCTGCTGCCCCACGGCGTGACCGCGTCCGGCCGGGTGCTGCTGAACGGCCGGAACCTGCTCGACCTCTCCGACAAGGAGATGTGCGCGGTCCGCGGCAACGACATCGCCATGGTGTTCCAGGAGCCGATGACAGCGCTCAACCCGCTGATGCGGGTCGGCAACCAGGTCGCCGAGTCGCTGCGGCTGCACAAGGGGATGAGCCGCGCGGCGGCCTCGGCCCGGGCCGTCGAACTGCTCGAACGGGTCCAGCTGCCCGAGCCCGACCGGACCGCGCGCAAGTACCCGCACCAGCTCTCCGGCGGTCAGCGGCAGCGCGTCGTGCTCGCCATCGCGCTGGCGTGCGACCCGGCCGTGCTGGTCGCGGACGAGCCCACCACCGCACTGGACGTCACGGTGCAGGCGGAGATGCTGCGGCTGATGGACACGCTGGTGCGCGAGGAGGGCGCGTCGCTGCTGCTCATCACGCACGACCTGCCCGTCGTCGCCAGCATCTGCGAGGAACTGCTCGTCATGTACGGCGGCTCGATCGTCGAGCACGGCGACGTGGCGACGGTGTTCGACTCGCCCCGGCACCCGTACACGGCGGGCCTGCGGGCGTCGACGGTGCTGGAGAGCACCGACGGGAGCGGCCGGCTGTCCACCATTCCGGGCCGCGTCCCGTCGCTCGGGTCGTTCCCCACCGGCTGCGTGTACCGCAACCGCTGCCCGCGCGCCGACGACGTCTGCGGCACGGTGCCGCTGCTGACGGCGCCGCCCGGCAGCACCCAGCGGGCGGCCTGCCACCACCCGATCGAGAGCGACCAGCCCCTAGGAAGCGGGAAGGCCAGCGCATGACCACCACCCCGTTGCTGGAAGCCGTCGACGTGGTGCGCGAGTACCGCGCCCCGCGGCGGTCGCTGCGTACGCCGGGCCGGCCGATCCGCGCGCTCGACGGCGTGAGCGTGCAGGTCCACGAGGGCGAGGCGTTCGGCATCGTGGGGGAGAGCGGCTCCGGCAAGTCCACGCTGTCGCGCATCCTCATGGCCCTCGACCAGCCGACCTCCGGCACCGCGTTCTACAACGGCCAGCGGATCAGCGGCGTGCCGGAGCGGCGGCTCGGATTCCTGCGCCGCGACGTGCAGATGGTGCTCCAGGACCCGATGTCGTCGCTGAACCCGCGCATGCGTGTCGCGGACATCATCGCGGAGCCGATGCGCGCGCTGCGCCTGCCCGGCGACCACCGGGCCCGCGTCGCCGAGCTGATGCACTCGGTGGGTCTGCCCGAGGAGGCGGTGACCCGCTACCCGCACCAGTTCTCCGGCGGCCAGCGGCAACGCATCGCCATCGCCCGCGCCCTCGCCGCCGGGCCGAAGGTCATCGTCGGCGACGAGCCGGTCAGCGCGCTCGACGTCTCGGTGCGCGCGCAGATCCTCAACCTGCTCACCGACCTGGCCGAGCAGTTCAAGCTGACCCTGATCCTGGTCTCCCACGACCTGTCCGTGGTCCGGTACCTCTGCGACCGGATCGCGGTGATGAACCAGGGCCGGATCGTCGAGACGGGTGACACCGAATCGATCTACTCCGACCCTCAGCACCCCTACACCCAGAGGCTGCTGTCCGCGGTGCCCACCCTGAGCGGCGACCTCCTGGACCGATTCAACAGGAGCAGCACATGAGGTTGGTTGACCGCGTCGCCGTCGTCACCGGAGGCGCCAGCGGCATCGGACTGGCCACCGTCGGCCGGCTCGTCGAGGAGGGCGCGCGAGTGGTCATCGCCGACCTCGACGGCGACCGCGCCGCCGAGGCCGCCGCCGGCTTCGGGTCCGCCGTCGTCGGCGTGGCCTGCGACGTCACCCGGGCCGCTGACTGCCGCGCCGCCGTCGAGACCGCCGTCGAGCGGTTCGGCCGGCTCGACCTCATGCACGCAAACGCCGGTACACCGTTCACCGGCCCGCTGGACGAGGTGGACGAGGCGACGCTGGACCGCGTGGTCGACGTGAACCTCAAGGGTGCGTTCTGGACCGCGCAGGCCGCCGCGCCCGCGCTGATCGAGGCCGGTGGCGGCGCGATCGTGTTCACCGCGTCGCTCCAGGCCGTCATCGCCCGCCCCCGGTACGCGCCGTACACCGCCGCCAAGCACGGCGTCATCGGCCTGATGAAGGCGCTGGCGCTGGAACTCGCGCCGCACGGCGTACGGGTCAACGCGATCGCCCCGGCGGCGACCGAGACGCCGATGCTCTCGGCGTTCCTCGGCGGGATGGGCGACGTGCCGGACAGCGCGCGGGAGAACTTCCGGGCGTCGATCCCGCTGGGCCGCATGGCGACGCCGCGCGACTCCGCCGACGCGGTGGTGTTCCTCGCCGGCGACGAGGCGCGCATGATCACGGGCCACACGCTCGTCCTCGACGGCGGCACGACGGCCGGCTGAGGCGTACCGTGACCGGACCTCTGGCGGACCCTCCCTACGAGGGGACCATCGGACGCACCTACGACGAGTCGACGGAGCACTGGAGCGCGCCGCCGTCGGCCGCCGCGGGTACGCCGAACGTGGTGTACGTGCTGCTGGACGACGTCGGGTTCGCCGACTTCGGCTGCTTCGGCGCCGAGATCGACACCCCGACGATCGACCGGCTGGCCGCCTCCGGGCTGCGGTACACCAACTTCCACACCTCGCCGCTGTGCTCGCCGACCCGGGCCAGCGTGCTCACCGGCCGCAACCACCACAGCGTCGGCATGCGTATGCTGTCCAACTTCGACAGCGGCTTCCCGAGCGGGCGGGGGCGGATCACCCACGCCGCCGCCACCGTCGCGGAGATGCTCGCCGACGCCGGGTTCAACACGATGGCGGTCGGCAAGTGGCACGTCGCGCCGCTGGACCAGACCACGCCGTCCGGCCCGTACGACCAGTGGCCGCTGGGACGCGGCTTCGAGCGGTACTACGGCTTCCTGGAGGCCGAGACCGACAACTTCTATCCGGAGCTGGTGTACGACAACCACCAGGTGGACCCCCCGGCCACCCCGGAGGAGGGCTACCACCTCACCGAGGACCTGACGGACCGGGCCATCGGGTTCGTCCGGGACCAGACCTCGTTCACCCCGGAGAAGCCGTTCTTCCTCTACCTGGCGTACGCCGCCGCGCACGCGCCGCACCAGGCCCCGCCGGAGTACCTGGCGAAGTACCGGGGCCGCTACGACGCCGGCTGGGACGTCGTCCGCGCGGACCGGCACCGGCGGCAGATCGGGCTGGGCATCATCCCGCCGGACGCGCCGCTGCCACCGCACAACCCCGGCGTCGTCCCGTGGAACGACGTGCCGCCGGAGCAGCGGCGCCTGTTCGCCCGCATGCAGGAGGCGTACGCGGCGATGGTCGACCACACCGACGCCCAGCTCGGGCGCCTGGTCGACTTCCTGGAACGGATCGGCCGGTTGGACGACACCATCTTCGTGGTCATGTCGGACAACGGCGCGAGCCCCGAGGGCACGCCGCTCGGCACGCTCAACCCCACCGCGTTCCAGAACCGGGTGCCGGAGAACCTCCAGGACAGCCTGGACCGGATCGACGAGATCGGCGGCCCGCGGGCGCAGAGCAACTATCCGCTGGGCTGGGCGCAGGTCAGCAACACCCCGTTCCGCCGCTACAAGCAGCACACCCACGAGGGCGGGGTCCGGGTGCCGTTCGTGCTGAGCTGGCCGGCCGGTGACGTACCCGGCGGGGAGGTGCGGACGCAGTTCCAGCACAGCATCGACGTCACCGCGACGGTGCTCGACCTGGTCGGGGTGCGGCCGCCCGCGGTGCGGCGGGGCATCCCGCAGATGCCGCTGCACGGCCGCAGCTTCCGCGACGGGCTGCGCGACCCGGCGGCGCCGCCGTCGCGGGACCGCCAGTACTTCGAGATGTTCGGCCACCGCGGCATCTACCACCAGGGCTGGAAGGCAGTCGCGTTCCACGAGCGGGGCACCTCCTGGGACGAGGACCGCTGGGAGCTGTACCGGATCGACGAGGATCCGACCGAGAGCCGCGACCTCGCCGCCGAACACCCGGAGGTGCTGCGGCGTCTCATCGAGGAGTTCTGGATCGAGGCGGCCCGCTACGACGTGCTGCCGCTTGACGACAGGGGATTCGCGATCCGGGCCCGGGTGCCGCGCCCCGGCTCGGTACGGGACCGGCTGGACTTCACCTACCTGGCCGGTGTGCCGACGATCTCCGGCGCGGCGGTGCCGCCGACGATGAACCGTTCGCACGCCATCACCGCGCGGGTGCACCGCACCGCCGCCACCCAGGGCGGCGTGATCGTGGTGCTCGGCAACGTCAGCGGCGGCTACGTGCTGCACATCAAGGACAACCACCTGGTGTACGAGTACAACCACCTCGGTACCCGTTACGTGCTTGGGTCCGAGGGCGAGTTGCCGCTGGGCCCGGTGGAGCTGACCTTCGAACTGACGAAGACCGCCGACTGCCAGGGCGTAGGTCGGCTGTACGTGGACGGCGAGGCGGCGGGCGAGGCGCTGTTCCCGCGCCTGCTGCCGTTCTTCCACGGGTTCGCCGGCATGGACGTCGGGCGCAGCATCCACTCGCCGGTGTCGCCGAGCTACCCGGCCCGGCACGAGTTCTCCGGCGAGCTGGAGTACGTGCGGTTCCGCCTCGCCGCGTCCGAGGAGGTCGGCGAGCCCATCGCACCGGCGGGCGGTGTGGCGCCGCGTCCGTCCGTCGGCGTGGGGTTCGAGGTGGTGGACTGA
>NZ_JBMVFV010000044.1:0-46241 GCF_049538395.1 Micromonospora sp. AB353
AAGAAGGGTGTGACTCCCGGGGGCGCCGACCCCCGGCGCAGACCCGCGACCTGGCTTTCGGCATCGGCATCGCGATGCGAAGCCACTCCCCCATCGCGCCGTCCGAGGCTATGCGCCCGGGCCGTCCTGCGCCGTGGGGCGGGCATACTGCTGGGATGCGTGACGGCCTGGATGGACCGAACGTCATTAGCGCTGGGGAAGCCGTGCTGCTTCTCGTGGCGGTCAGCAACGGTGAGGCGGTGCACCTCGCGCGCCGGCACGAGCCGTCGGAGCCAGGCCGTGGTGCCGTACCTGACCACTACCTCACGGGCGGAGGCCGTGAGCGTGAGGCAGTCCAGCGGCGGTATGACGTCGAGGCGCTGCAGGAGCCGATCTGGGAGCCCACGACGATGTGCGGCCGGGAGTGGGCGCTGATGGTCGGCGGTCACGGCGGGACGCTGAGCATGTACCGGGAGCCGGCGTTCGCGCCGACGTGCCGACGTTGTCTGACGCTGATGGACCGCCTGTTCCCCGCGCCAGCGGTCGACCGCAGAGCCCCGGTCGTCGCGCAGGTGGTCGCCGACGTGGTGCGTGAGCACGGCTACGCGGAGGTCCGGGAGGTGCCCGGTGACCAGCTCGCCGCCCTCCGGAAAGAGATCCGGTCGCTGATCAGGCAGCAGACGGGCCACCCCGCCCAGACACTCGTTCACGACGATCTCCTGCTGGTGGTGTGCGATCCGCTGCGCGATACGGAGGCGGAGATGCGGGCAGCAGCCGAGGCGGTAGGTGCAGTGCTGTTCGGGGATCAGCCGCTTCCGGCCACGCAACCCGAGCGGCCATGGGTCGTCACGTGGACCGCGTGGGACCTGGGATAGGTGCCAGGTCGCACTCTGCGCGCTCGCCATTTGGCGGGTGCTTGAGTTGGATCTGCTCCTGAATCGCCTGTAGCGCGGCTCCTGGACACGGTTAGGCGGGGCTGGTTGCGGCGAGCCGCTGTCTGTCCTGCCCCTCCCCCACGGCCCGCATGCCGACGGCGGCGAGAAGGCATGCGGTGGTGACGGCGGCCAGCAAGAGGTGGTAGCCGCCGTGCGGTAACAGCGTGGCGGCGAGCAGGGGCGCGGCGGCTTTGGCCGTGGTTACAGGTGCGGTGAGTCGTCCGGCAATGGTGGCGTAGGCGGTGGTGCCGTAGCGGGCGGCGAGGAGTGCTGGGGTGGCGAGGCTGGCGATGCCGAAGCCGAGTCCGAATCCGGTAACGGTGATGACTGCTCCCACCCGGCTACCCGCGGCGAGGGGCATGGCGAGGACGGCGGCGGCCTGGATGGCGAAGACCGTGGCGACGATGGTGGTGACCGGGAGCCGGCGTCGGGCGCCGGTGAGGACGAGTCGTCCGGTGACGGACAGGACGCCGAGGAGGCCGGCGGCGGTGGCGGCGAAGGTTGCCGGGTGGCCGCGGCTGATGAGGTAGCCGACCAGGTGGACGCCTATGGTGCTGGTGGCGGCGCCGTGGGCGATCAGGGCGGCGGCGAGGATCCAGAACCGAGGGTCGTGCGTCGCAGCGCGGGCCGCCGCCCGCCGCCGGGTGTGGTCCGGTCGCGCGGTGGGGGCGGGTGCCGTGGCGTGCGGGGCTTTGCGGATGGTGAGAGTGTGCAGCGGCACGGTCACTACGCCGTGGATGGCCGCCAGTGTGAGCAGCGCGCCGCGCCAGCCGAGGTGGGCGACCAGGAGGCCGGTGAGGGGCATGAAGATGGTGCTGGCGAACCCGGCGACGACGGTGACCGCGAGCAGGGCGGTGGGGCGTCGGTCGGGGGTGAACCAGGAGACGATGACGGCGAAAGCGGGTTCGTAGAGGACCATGGCGCCGGTGATGCCGATGCCGATCATGACGGCGTAGAGCTGTCCGACGGTCTGGACCTGGGACCAGGAGATCAGCAGGCAGGTGGCGGTGATCGAGCCAGCGCTCATGAGGGCTCGTCCGCCGTGCCGGTCGAGCCACCTGCCGACCGGGATGGCCATGAGAGCGCCGGCGAGGACGCTGGCGGTCAGCGCGCCGGTGACGGCGGTGGTGGAGGCGTCGAGGCTGGCGGCCATTGGGCTTAGCAGGACGGAGTAGGCGTAGTAGAGGGTGCCGTAGCCCACGGTCGAGGTGATGGCGAGGGCGGCGACGATGCGCCACCCGTGGCGCCCGCCGACCGTGGGGTCGGCGGGCGCCATCGTGGAGGTTGTCATCAGCTGCCGCAGCAGCCGCCGGTCTGGCCGCCAGCAAGAGCGGCGTCGAGGCTGATGAGGTTCAGGGGCGCGGACAGCAGGCCGCCGGAGATGCCGGTGGCCAGGCCCTTGCCGGCCATCTCCGCGGCTGGGGCCGGTCCGCAGCAACTGTCGGTGCCGGTGGAGTCGGCGGGGTTGCTGTTGCAGACGCCGGTTTCGGGCAGGTCGAGCTGGACGTCGCGGGCGGCGTCCCAGTCGCCGGCGAGGGCGGCGACGACGGAGCGGACCTGCTCGTAGCCGGTGGCCATGAGGAACGTCGGCGCGCGGCCGTAGCTCTTCATGCCGACGGCGTAGTAGCCGACTTCGGGGTGTGCGAGCTCGTCGACGCCGTGCGGCGGCACGGTGCCGCAGGAGTGCTCGTTCGGGTCGATCAGCGGGGCGAGGGCGCGGGTAGCGCCCATGACCGGGTCGAGGTCCAGGCGCAGCTCGGCAGCGATGGAGTGGTCGGGGCGGAAGCCGGTGGCGGCCACGATCCGGTCAACGGTGACGGACTCGTCGGTGCCGTCGGCGTGGCGGACGACCACGGCGACCCGGCCGTCGGCCGGGGTGAGCGCGTGCACGGAGAAGCCGGTGAGCAGCCGGATCCGGCCGGCTTCCACGTGCTCGCGCAGCCGGGAGCCGAGCGCGCCGCGGGCGGGCAGCGCGTCGGCGTCGCCACCGCCGTAGGTGCGGGCCGGGGAGGCGGAGCGGATCGCCCAGGTCACCTCCGTGCCGGGCTCGGCGGCGGCCAGCTCAGCCAGGGAGAGCAGCGTGTTCGCCGCCGAGTGGCCGGCGCCGACGACGAGGGTGTGCCGGCCGGCGAAGCGGTCCCGGTCCGCGCCGAGCACGTCCGGCAGCGCATGCTCCAGGAACGCGGCGGCGTTCTTCTCGCCCCGGGCGGGCAGGCCCGAAGCGCCGAGCACGTTGGGAGTGCCCCAGGTGCCGGAGGCGTCGACGACCGCGCGGGCCAGCAGCTCGTCCCCGTCGGCGAGGCGGATCAGGAACGGCGTCTGCTCGCGGCCGGCGGTGCGCAGCCGGTCCAGGCCGAGGCGGCTCATCGCCTCCACCCGCGCCCCGTAGCGCAGGTGCGGCTTGACCTGCGGCAGCTCCGCGAGAGGCTGCAGGTAGTCGGCGACCAGCTCCGCGCCGGTGGGCAGCGCGTCCTCGGCCGGGGCGACCCAGCCGGCGTCGTCGAGCAGCCGGCGGGCAGCCGGGTCGACGTTGTACCGCCACGGCGAGAACACCCGCACGTGCCCCCACTGCCGCACCGCCGCGCCGGCGGTGTCACCGGCCTCCAGAACAAGGAAGGGCAGGCCACGCTCCTGCAGGTGGGCGGCGGCGGCCAGACCCACCGGGCCCGCGCCGATCACCACGACGGGCAGCTCGTCAAGGACACTCATCGGAAAACTCCTCTGTGTTGAAAACTGTCGAATCAAGAAGGTGCAGTTGTGCTGGGGCGTGCGGAGCCGAAGGGTTCAGATGGCGGGGCTGCGGCGCTCGAGCAGGATCACGTCGCGCCACCGGCCGTGGTGCCGGCCGACCCGCTCGCGAGTGCCGATGACGCGGAACCCGGCGCGCTCATGCAGGGCGAGACTGGCGGTGTTCTCGGGGAAGACGCCGGACTGGATGGTCCAGATGCCGACGGCCTCGGTGGAGGCGATCAGCGCGTCCAGCAGCAGCCGGGCCACGCCCCGCCCTTGGGCGGCGGGGTCGACGTAGACGGAGTGCTCCACCACGCCGGCGTAGACCGCCCGGGTCGACGTCGGCGACACCGCCACCCATCCGACCACGGTGTCGTCCGCGTCGACGGCCACGAGACGGTGGTCAGGCAGCTTGGTCGCATCTAATGCTGCCCAGGTCGGTGCGGTGGTCTCGAAGCTGGCGTTGCCGCCGTCGAGGCCAGCCTGGTAGATGGCGAGAACACGGTCGGCGTCGTCCGAGGTCATCGGGCGGACGGTGATGTCGGCCATCAGCAGGCTCCTTTCACGGTGGGGGCGGGTCGGCCCATGACGACGTCGGCGGCGGACGGGAAGCAGCCGACGCACGCGTCGTTGATGCGGTAGTGCCGGGCGGTGCCGACCGGTTCGACGAGCACGAACCGCACCTCGGTGAGGATCTTCAGGTGTTGGGAGACGGTGGACTGGGCGAGCCCGACGGCGGCGACGATCTCGCCGACGCTCATCGGCCGGTTGTGCCGGGCCAGGTACTCGACGATCTGCACCCGGGTCGGGTCCGCCAGGGCCCGGAACCACGAGGCGTAGGTCTGCGCGGTCGCCCGGTCGAGCAGGTCGCCCACCACCACTCCCTCTATCGTTTATCGCCGATCGACGATGAAAGCCTATCAGGTGCCGCCCCGGCGAGGTGGGCGGTCGCGACAACGAGCCGGGCGATCGCGGCCAGGGTGGCCGGGTCGACCTTGTCAGGGGTGTCGGCGGGGCTGTGGTAGCCGCCCATCCCGGCACCGATACCGACCGCGGCGAAACCGGCACCGCCGTAGCGGCGGTTGTCCGACGCCACCGGACCCGCCGCGAGGGGGACGCCGGTGTGCCGGCCGGCCTGGTCGAGCAGGGCAAGGAGGCGGTGGGCGGGGCCACCGGCCTCCACCGCCGCCGCTCCGTCGAGGCGACCGGCGCCGTCGACGTTGATGACCAGCGGCGCGGCCCCTTCGGCGCGGAGTTGGGTGGCGTGGTGGGCGGAACCGAGCGCGCCCACCTCCTCCCCGTCGAGCAGGGCGACAGACAGTCCCACCCCGGCGGGCAGTGCGGCAGTGAGGATGCGGGCGGCTTCGAGGACCACGGCGACGCCGGTGCCGTTGTCCGAGGCGCCGGGCAGGCGCAGCCCCGGATGGTCGCCGACACCGTCGTAGTGCGCGGTGAGCAGCAGGTCCGTGCCGCCGGGCGCAGGTTCGCGAAGCCGGGCGTGGATGTTGGTGCCGGTGACGTCGTCGCGGCGCAGCGGCGTGGCACCGGCCAGCCAGCCGTCGCCCGCGACCGCGGCGGCGAGGACGGCGTGGTGGGTGTCGGGGTCGAGGGTCAGCACCGGCAGCGGTCCCGGATCGGGGCCGGCGAGCATCGTGAACTGCCAGCCTTCGGCGTCAACCGGACGGCGGACCAGCAGCCCTGCGGCGCCGCGGGTGTCGCGGTAGGCGTCGAACAGGCTCATCTCGGCCGGCACGACGAGCCACCGCCCCGCCGGGTCATCGCTGCCCGCGATACCGAGGGCGCCACGCCGGGTGTCGGCGGTGTCGGCGGAGGCGGGGTGGATCGCGACCTGCCGGCCGAACACCAGCGGAGCGGAGCCGTTGTGGTCGCCCCAGGTAACCGTCGGCGCCTCGTACACCTGCGGCACGGCGCGGACCGCGAAGTCCTCGGTACGAACCTCCGCGCCGAGGGCGGTGAGCTGGTCGACGAGCCAGGCCCGGGCGGCAGCGCCGCCGGCCGAGCCGACGCGCCGTCCGGCTAGAGGATCGGAGGCGAGGGTGGCGATGGTGGCCGTCATCCGGTCGGCGCTTACGTCGCCGAGCAGATCTGGGAGTTCGTTCGGGGTGGTCACGAGCAGCACCCCTGTCCGGCGGTGACGGCGTCGGCCTTGGCCTGGGTGCCGCAGCACGAGTCGGCGGCCTGGGCGGCCTGCCGGGTGCCGCAGCACGAGTCGCCGCTCGTGGCCTCGCCGGCGGGCGGGAGGATCCCGCCGACGGCCTGGGCGGGGCTGCCGCAGCAGGCGCCGGAGCCGGTGACCTGCAGTGCGGCGACGGGGTCGCCGGAGAAACCGCCGGCCGTGGGGGTGTTCTCGCTCATCTCTGATCCTCTTCTCAGCGGGGGCTGGTCAGCGTGTAGACGGTGGTGCGGGCGCGGTCGAGACGGCGCTCGGCGCGCTGGGCGGCGGTGGACACCTGGGCGCAGGAGTCGCAGAACCGGACACCAGGCAGCGGTGTGCGAGGGCGGCGGGTGAAGCCGAACATGACGGAGCCTCTTTTCCTTCGGACGCCTGTCTTGACGCCCGTCGAATCAGAGAGTTGCACGTTGATTAGAGAGATGTCAACCTAGAGGCATGTCGAAGCAACAGGCGCCGCTCCCCCTCATCGACCTCAATGCCGATGCGCCGTGCTGTCCCCCGCTGGCGCAGAGCCAGGTTCCCGCCGAGACGGCCGCGGTGCTCGCGCCCGCGTTCAAGGCCCTCGGCGACCCGGTGCGGCTGCAGCTGATGTCGATGATCGCCTCCGCTGAGGGCGGGGAGGCGTGTGTGTGCGACATGACGCCGGCGTTCAACCTGAGCGGGCCGACCATCTCCCACCACCTCAAGACGCTGCGCGAGGCAGGCCTGGTCGACGCCGAGCGGCGCGGCACCTGGGTCTACTACCGGGCCCGCCCACAGATTCTGCGGCAGCTCGCCGCGCTGCTGTCGGTCGAGCCGGCCCCCTCGTCGCAGGCGTAAGCCGCCGGGCCGCCCCGGACTTACCAGCGCCCATCGCAGATCGCGATCAGCGTTGAGCGCCGGATCCCGTGTGCGAGGCGTCGTCCGCTTTCGGCTGCCGGCCTTGGTGAGGCCGTCCGGACACGTGAGCGGCGAGGGCAGTCACGACGTGCGCGGCGTCGCGGCCGACGCCGCGCAGGGTGTTCGAGGCGAAGGATCGCTGGAACTCCAACCCGAGATAGCCCAGCCCCGGATGAGTGGTGGAGATCCCGCCCACCTGCCGGGGCGCGCCATGGTCGAGGGCGCCCAGGGGCTTGAGATAGGCAAGGTCCGGGCGGTAGCCGGTGGCGAAGATGACCGCGTCGACCGGCTCCGACGTGCCGTCGGCCCAGATGACGCCCTCAGGCGTGAAGCCGGTGAGCATCTCCCGTCGCTGAAGCAGCCCGGCGGCGAGGGCGTTGCGGTAGACGCCGGTGTCGAGCACGGTCGCGTGTCGGACAAGACGGGTGAGGACGCGGCGTGGCAGGCGGTCCGCGCCGGTGACCCGCAGCCAATGGTGCAGGTCCCGCCCGCCGAGGCGTTGAGGCAGGAAACGCACGGATTCCCGGGTGGCGAGCGTGACCCGGGCGCGAGCCGCGATCTCGTAGGCAACCTGGACAGCGGAATTGCCGGCACCCACGACAACCACCCGCTTGCCCGCGTACACCTCCGGCCGCCGGTAGTGGGCGACGTGCCGGAGATCGCCGGCGTAGTCGTCCTGGCCAGGCAGCGTCGGCAGGTACGGGTTGCCGAAGGATCCGCTGGCGGCGACAACTCCCACCGCGGCCAACTCGTCCCCCGTGTCGGTGCGGACGAGGTATCCCCCGTCTTGGCGAGGGTGCACGGCCGTGACGCGGGTGCCGGCGCGGATGTCGACGTCCACGGTCTGCGCGTAGCGGCGCAGGTACGCCGTGACCTCGTCGCGGCGGGGGTAGCGGTCCGGGTCGCCGTCGAAGGGCATGCCGGGCAGGGCGCTGTAGCGGGCGGGCGAGAAGAGGGTGAGGCTGTCGTAGTAGTCGGGCCAGGAGCCAACGGGCTCACTGCCCGCCTGCAGGACGACGGGCCGCAGGCCCGCGGTCAGGGCGGCCCTTGCGGCGGCAAGGCCTGACTGGCCGCCGCCGATGATGATCACTGGCTCGGTTGGGGTGGTCATGGGACGATCATATCGTCGTTTTGTTGAATGACAATATGATGATGGTGAGGGAAGGTAGGGCCATGAGCGACGCCACAGCCGGACAGCCCACGGGGGCACCCTCGCCCCCGCGCGCCGCCGGAGTCTCGGAGGCCCTGGCGCCGCAGACGCAGGAGTTCCTCAAGGCCCTGGGCAGCCCCACCAGGCAGCGGATCATGATGCTGTTCGCGCAGGGCGCCGAGCTGTCGGTGGGCGAGGTGGCCGAGCGGACGGGCATCAGCCAGGCCACGGCGTCGCAGCAGTTGACCCTGCTGCGACGCGGACGGGTGGTCACCTCCCGTCGCGACGGGAAGACCGTGTACTACCGGGCGGATCGCGACGGCGCGCTCGCCGCCCTCGCCGAGCTGCAGTCCTACCTGGCGACCTGCTGCTGACCAGACCCTGTCGGCAACCCAACCGCACCCAGCACCAGTCCCGCACCCCAGACCAAAGGGCGTGGGGTTCTTAGCGAACAGGGCATGTCTGCCTGCATGTCGGCCGGCCGCTGCCGGCCCGTAGGGTCCGAGCCGTGCAGACACCCCCGGCCGCACGCCGTCCTGCCGTTCGTTCCTCGCTGCTGCTGGCGTTCACGGCCGGCGCGGCGGTCGGGGTGCTCGGCGGCATGATCGGCCTCGGGGGCGCCGAGTTCCGGCTCCCGCTACTGATCATGCTGTTCGGGTTCGCCGCCCTGCAGGCCGTTATCCTCAACAAGGCGCTCAGTCTGGTCGTGGTCCTCACCGCCCTGCCCGCCCGCCTCGCCGCCGTGCCCCTCTCGGCCCTGGCGCCGCACTGGACCGTGGTGGTCAACCTGCTGCTCGGCAGCATGGCCGGCGCCTGGGTCGGGGCGTCCTGGGCCACACGGATGCGCTCGTCCACCCTCTACCGGATCCTCGCCGCGCTCCTGGTGCTCATCGCTGTGGCGCTGATCGGCAACCACGCCGGCACCCTCGGTCACCTCACCCTGGCCCCGACAGCAGTCATCGCGGCCGGCGTCATCGCCGGATTCTTCATCGGCGTCGTCTCAGCGGTCATGGGCGTCGCCGGTGGAGAGCTGCTGATCCCCACGATCGTGCTGCGCCACGCCCGCCTCGCCACCGTCCTCGCCTTCGGCTCGATCGCCGGCACCGTGCTCGGCGGACTGCTGCTCGGCGTGGTTCCGGACGCCATCCTCGTACCCGGCCTGGCTGCGCTCCTGGCGCTCTCCTCAATCAAGGTGTGGCGTCACGCCAACGCGGAGTGAGCATCCCACGGAGTGGCCCGAAATCCGCCTCGATCAGATCAAGTGAGAGATCAGATCCAGTGAGAAGCGGATCAGCTCCAGGGAGAACCAGCACGAAGGCTGAGGCAGTCGCCACCGGCTTGACTTCACGGAATTACTCAGTGATAGTTGAGTCAATGGACGTTGAGCTTGCTTCCCTGGCCGGGCGCGCACGGATCCACGCCGCACTCGGCGACCCCGCGCGCCTGGCGATCGTGGACGCGCTCACCCTGGGCGACGCCTCCCCCGGGGAGATCGCCCACACCCTCGACATGCCGACCAATCTCGTCGCCCACCACGTCAAGGTGCTCACCGAAGCCGGCCTCGTCCTGCGCGGCCGGTCTGAGGGCGACCGGCGGCGCATCTACCTGCGACTCCAGCCGGCCGCCCTGGCGGCCCTCACCCCTCCCCCGCTGGCCGAGGTGGGACGGGTGGTCTTTGTCTGCACCCACAACTCCGCCCGTTCCCAGCTGGCCGCGGCGCTGTGGAAGCGACGCACCCATGGGGAAGCCGCCTCGGCCGGCACCAAGCCTGCGGCCCGAGTGCATCCCCGCGCGCTTGCCGTGGCCCACCGCCACTCCCTCGACCTCGACGCAACCGGCACCGCACACGTCAAGGACGTCGTCCGCGACGACGACCTGGTCATCGCCGTCTGCGACAACGCCCACGAAGAGCTCACCGGACCGGTCCGCCCCCGCTTGCACTGGTCCGTGCCGGACCCGGTCCGCGTCGACACCGACGAAGCGTTCGAGGCGGCCTACGCCGACCTCGCCGACCGCGTCGACCGCCTCGCCCCCACCACCATGTTGAGAGGCACCCGATGACCGACATCAGCGCCCGCATTCAACAGGAGATCACGCTCGACCAGCAGCTGGCCCTGCACACCGCCGCGACCCGGCTGGCCGAGGAGTTCGACGGCATCTACGGCACCGAGACCATCGAGCGGTTCCTGCACAGCAGCTACGACCAGTTCGCCACCGCCGCCAGCATCCCGAACTACCTGCCCCTGCTCGCCGAGCGGTTCGCCCGCCAGCGGTTGCGGGCCCTGGCACGGGTCGAGGGACACCACCGCGACGGCCGTCCTGTCGTGCTGTTCCTGTGCACCCACAACGCCGGCCGCTCCCAGATGGCCCTCGGCTTCTTCACCCACCTGGCGGGCGAGCACGCGATCGCCTGGTCCGGCGGCAGCGAACCCGGCATCGAGATCAACCCCTACGCGATCGCGGCGATGGCGGAGCGCGGCATCGACATCTCCGAGGAATTCCCCAAGCCGTGGACCGACGAGGTGGTTCGTGCCGCCGACGTGGTCGTCACGATGGGGTGCGGCGACGCGTGCCCGGTCTTCCCCGGTACCCGTTACGAGAACTGGGACATCGACGACCCAGGGGGCCTCAGCGTCGCCGATGTGCGGCCGATCCGGGACGAGATCGAGCGCCGAATCCGCCGGCTCCTCGACGACCTCGACGTTCCCGCCACCCGATAACCCGCTGTGCCCCGATGGTCGGGGGCAGTCAGATCATGGGAGAGAAAACACTGATGACCATCGCACTCCGGCGGCGCCTGCTGGCCGAGTTCATCGGCACTGCCCTGCTCGTCACCGCCGTCGTGGGCTCCGGCATCATGGCCGCCACGCTCTCTCCCGGCGACGTCGGGCTCCAACTGCTGGAGAACTCGGTCGCCACCGCTCTCGCGCTGGGCGCACTGATCCTGGTCTTCGGCCCGGTCTCCGGCGCCCACTTCAACCCCGTCGTCTCCGCCGCCGACTGGTTCCTCGGCCGTCGCGCCGGAACCGGACTGACCCTGCGCGAACTCGGCGGGTATGTCATCGCCCAGGTCCTCGGCGCGATCGGCGGGTCGATCCTGGCGAACCTGATGTTCGACCTGTCCGCCGTGGCCTGGTCCAGCAAGGACCGGGCCGCCGGGCACCTCTGGCTCGGTGAGGTCGTCGCCACCACCGGCCTGATCCTGCTGATCTTCGCCCTCGCCCGCTCCGGCCGCGCCCCGGTCGCCCCCGCCGCGGTCGGCGCCTACATCGGGGCGGCGTACTGGTTCACCTCGTCGACCTCGTTCGCCAATCCCGCGGTGACGATCGGCCGTGCGTTCACCGACACGTTCGCCGGTATCGCCCCCGCTTCCGTTCCCGGGTTCGTCGTCGCCCAGCTGGTCGGTCTGGCGGTCGGCGTCGGTTTGCTCGCCGCGCTCTACCCCGACGCCGGGCAGGCCGCCGACCAGGTCGTCGTCCCTGCCGAGGAACGCGACCCGGCACTGGACCACCGCCGATGACCAACCACGACCCGGAGCACGGTGAGGCAGAGGTGCGTTACCGTCGCCTGCTCAACCCGCCGCGTCCCGCCGGCCGCTACCGCCTGCTCGACCGCAACAGCGCCCCAGACCGGTCCCTGCCTGAACCCCGCGCCGAGACGCCCGTGAATCGGCCCTATGACCACGTGTACTCCAAGGAAGGCATCTGATGTCCAAGCCCAGCGTCCTGTTCGTCTGCGTGCACAACGCCGGCCGTTCCCAGATGGCCGCCGGCTGGCTGCGCCACCTCGGCGGCGACGCCGTCGAGGTCCGCTCCGCCGGCTCAGAGCCCGCCGACCAGATCAACCCGGTGGCCGTCGAGGCGATGCGGGAAGTCGGCATCGACATCACCGCCAACAAGCCGAAGATCCTTGACTACGCCACCGCCGAAGCCTCCGACGTGCTCATCACGATGGGCTGCGGCGACGTCTGCCCGGTCTTCCCCGGCAAGCGGTACGAGGACTGGAAGCTCGAGGATCCGGCCGGCCAGGGCCTGGACATGGTCCGTCGCGTCCGTGACGAGATCCGCACCCGGGTGGAGGACCTCCTCGCCGACCTCACCCCCACCGCCTGACGAGCCCACCCCACCGCCCGCCGCCCCTAGACCGGGTGGCGGGCGGACCGAATGAGGAGCCCCTCGTGCCCGACCCCCACCGTCTGATCATCATCGGTTCCGGACCCGCCGGATACACCGCCGCCCTCTACGCCGCCCGCGCCAACCTCGCACCCCTCGTCATCGAGGGCGTCCAGTCCGGCGGCGCGCTGATGACCACCACCGAGGTGGAGAACTTCCCCGGCTTCCCTGGCGGCATCATGGGCCCGGAGCTGATGGACAATCTCCGCAAGCAGGCCGACCGCTTCGGCGCCCAGTTCATCACCGACGACGTCACCGGAGTCGACCTCACCGGCCCCGGCCTGAAGACCGTGTACGTGGGCGAGCAGGCCTACCAGGCCGACGCTGTCATCCTCGCCACCGGCTCGGCATGGCGCCCCCTCGGCGTCCCCGGCGAACAGGAACTCCTCGGGCACGGCGTCTCCTCCTGCGCCACCTGCGACGGGTTCTTCTTCCGCGACCAGGACATCGCGGTCATCGGCGGCGGCGACTCGGCCATGGAAGAAGCCACCTTCCTCACCCGCTTCGCCCGCAGCGTCACCATCGTGCACCGCCGCGACACCTTCCGCGCCAGCAGCATCATGGCCGACCGCGCCCTCACCAACGACAAGGTCCGAATCGTGTGGAACAGCGTCGTCGAGGAGATCATCGGCAGCGACGGCGTCGTGGTCGGGGCGCGCCTGCGCAACGTCCACACCGGCGAGATCACGGTCCTCGACGTCACCGGCGTGTTCGTGGCCATCGGCCACGACCCGCGCAGCGAACTGTTCCGCGGCCAGGTCGACCTCGACAATGAGGGATACGTCCGCGTGCAGTCCCCAAGCACCCGCACCAACATCCCCGGCGTCTTCGCCGCCGGGGACCTCGTCGACCACACCTACCGGCAAGCCATCACCGCCGCCGGCACCGGCTGCGCCGCCGCCCTCGACGCCGAGCGGTACCTCGCCGCCAAGTCCTGAATCTCGGTCAGTCCTGCCGGTCGGATGTCCGCAGGACTGACACGGCAGAGTCAAGCCCCAGCGCCCCGGGGGCAGCGCACCCGACCCGCTGGCCGCTCTTGGGCAGGGAGTCATGCGCGCAACCTACGCTGCGAAAATGCCCGTCCACGGCCGCCGATGGGAGAAGCATCATGACCCACATCCTGATCATCGGTGGCAGCGACGCCGGCATCAGCGCCGGGCTACGCGCCCAGCAGGTCGACCCGTCCGTCGAGACCACCGTGGTCGCCGCCGACGCCTTCCCCAACTACTCGATCTGCGGCATCCCATACCACATCTCCGGCGACGTGCCCGACTGGCGGAACCTGGCCCACCGCACACGCGACGACCTCGAACGAGCCGGGTTGCGGCTGCTCCTGGACACCCGCGCCCGGCACATCGATCCCACGTCCCGCATGGTCACGGTCAGCGGACCAAGCGGGCGGGACGAAGAGCTGCGCTACGACCGGCTCGTCATCGGAACCGGCGCCGTCCCGGTCCGCCCGCCGATCGCCGGCCTGCACGAGCTCACACCTGCCGACGGGGTCCATCTGCTGCACACCATGGACGACACCCTCTCCCTCGCCGAGACGCTGCGGAGGGGACCGGAATCCGCGCTGATCGTGGGAGCGGGCTACATCGGGCTGGAGATGGCCGAAGCCCTGCACGCCCGAGGCCTGCAGGTCACCGTGGTCGAGCAGATCCCGCAGGTGCTGGGCACCGTCGACCCGCAACTCGCGACGCTGGTCGCCGACGAACTGACACAGCACGGCGTACGCGTCGTCACCAACACCACCGTCACCGAGGTGGCACGCGAGGGCGGCCGGCTGAAGGTCACCGGGCATTCCACCGACCAGTCCGACGACACAGGCAGCTTCAGCCAGGTCACAGACCTGGTGCTCGTCGTCGTCGGTGTCCGTCCCGACACCGCGCTCGCGCAGACCGCCGGGGTCCGGCTGGGAGTGCGCGGGGCGATCGCCGTGGACCGGCACATGCGCACCAGCGTGCCGGACGTCTACGCCGCCGGGGACTGCGTGCACACCTACCACCGGCTCCTGGACACCAACACCTACCTGCCCCTCGGCAGCACCTCGCACAAACAGGGCCGCGTGGCGGGAGAAAACGCCGCCGGAGGCGACCGGCAGTTCGCCGGCTCGCTGGGCACCCAGGTGGTCAAAGTCTTCGACCTCGTAGCCGCCCGCACCGGCCTGCGCGACGTCGACGCCCGGGAGCACGGATTCGATCCCGCCACGCACGTGGCCCGCGTCGACGACCACAAGGCCTACTACCCAGGCGCCAAGCCGATCACGATCGCGATCACCGGCGACCAGCGCAGCGGACAGCTGCTCGGCGCCCAGCTCATCGGCCACCGCGACACCGCGGTCGCCACCCGCGTGGACATCTACGCCGGCGCCCTGCACCACCGCATGACTGTCGACGCCGTCACTGACCTCGACCTGTCCTACACCCCGCCGCTGGGCAGCCCCTGGGACGCCGTACAGATGGCCGCGCAGCTCTGGGTCAGCGCCCACAGCGCCGACCTTCCCTGACGGTCAGAATTTCGGCTGCTCCCCGTGGACCCTGTTCGTCGCGCCGCCTCATTGCTCCCTTCGGTACCGCTGCGGTGGCACCAGGGCGACGCTTCGTCAGACCCGACCGCAAGCGTTCAGGCGCGCAGCAGCTCGCTGATCTCCGCGACCGTGGCCTTGGCGGTGCGGCCCGCGCCGACCAGCGTCGCCGACGCGGGGCCGGTCCAGTCGCCGTAGCCAAGTAGGTAAAGGCGGGGCTCGTCGACCGACCGGGTGCCCACGGTCGGCACCCGGTCGTCGGCGACGGACAGGCTGAGAGGTGCCAGGTGCGTGAGGTTCGGTTGGAAGCCGGTGCACCAGATGACGGCATCGCAGTCCTGCTCCGTGCCGTCGGCCCAGGCGACGCCGCGGGGGGTCAGCCGCTGGAACATCGGCTGCGCGATGAGGACGCCGCGGTCACGAGCGGCGCGGACGCTGGGAACCATGACGATGTCACCGACGTCGGACACGCCCTGCGGGGATCCCTGCTGGGCGTGGCGTGTGGCCACGCCGAACAGGACCCGCCCGTCGACGTCGTCGGGCATGAAACGCGGCGGGCGCAGCGCCACCCAGGTGGTGTCGGCGACCTGTGACACCTCGGCGAGGATCTGGGCCGCCGAGTTGCCCCCACCGACGACTACCACCCGCTGCCCCCGGAACGGCTCCGATGAGTCGTAGTTGACGGTGTGCAGCTGGCGGCCCGTGAACTGGTCGCGCCCCGGCAAGTCGGGGAGGTAGGGGCGTTCCCAGGTGCCGGTCGCGGAGATCACGTATCGGGCCCGCCAGGTGCCAACCGATGTCTCGACCTGCAGCTCGTCGCCGACAGAGCGGACGGCGTGCGCTCGCACGGGCCGGTGCACCCTCAGGTCGTAACGGTGCTCGTAGGCGCGCAGGTAGTTCACGACATGCTCGGCGGTCGGGAACTCCTCACCCTCCTGCCGGGGCATCCCCCATCCGGGCAGCGGACTGTACTCGGCCGGGGAGAACAGTCGCAGCGACGCCCAACCGTGCCGCCAGGCCCCGCCCGATTGGGACTGGGCGTCGAGGATGCTGTAATCCAGCCCGGCGCGGCGAAGGTAGTAGCCCGCCGCCAGTCCCGCTTGCCCTCCGCCGATGACCAGCACCTCGCGCGCCTCAGACATGCCCGGCATCCCTCCTCGTCAGAACTGATCATGCCGAGGGGGCGCTGCGGCTGTGTCGGGGGCCCACAGCCGGCTAGTTCGCGCGGTGTGCAGGGGCGTCTGCGGTAGTGCTGAGCGTCTGCGCCGCCTGGGCGCGGCAGGCGGGGCAGGACGGGCTTATCCGCGCTGGACCGGGAAGCCCAACAGGCAGGGCGGTATCCGTCGGGGTCGCCGTAGGAGCGTCAGCACGTCCTGCGGCCGGGTTCACAGCGAGGGCCCGGGTTCAACGGCCAGAGCTAGCGCAGGTCATGCCTTAATTCGATACAGGGGAATGCGTCCGCCACGAGCTTGATCCGTTAGCTGAGCGGCGACACTCCATCGCAGGACTTTGGCAACTGTCTCGTCGGCGATGTCGACGCCCAGCTTGTCGCTGGCTGCGTCGGCAAGCTTTGCTATATCGCCCGCGAAACGGCCTTCTGAGTCGGCCGCCGCCAGGACGGCCCGCCACACAGCCCGCCAGGTGCGGCGTCTTTGTGGGCTCCATGCAATGGCTCGGCTGTCAAAGGCTCGGAGCCGTTGATCTCGCGCGGGCCCCTGGGTTCGGGCCGCTGGTTTGGGCTTGGGAATGCGGAGCTGGTAGGTGTTGGCTTGCTGCCCCTTTCCGGCGTCGATGGTCTTCAGCAGTCCAGCCTCCCGAAGCCAACTCAGTGCGTGCTGGATGTTTGCCCTGCTCGCTGGACGTCGCCCGGATGCGATAGCGATGGCTGCTGCGATCTGCGTCGCTGAGAGTGTCGCATGCATGGTCTCGTCGGCGGCGTCGACGAGTGCCCGCCAGACCTCGCGACGAAGACTCGCCTTACGGCCGGCGACGGTTTGTGCACTGATCCATGGAGCGGGTGGGTGGCGGTCGTCGAAGAGACGGTAGGCCGCTGCTCGCTCCCCCGTCTGATCGGCCTCTCGATGGCCAGGTGAGCTAGCGGCCCGAATTTCGGTCACGGCCGTGCGGCCTGGTCGTCTTTGTGGCGTCCGGTTTCTTCAGGGGGCGGCAGCGTGCGAGCGCTTGACGGGAACATGCCCCCATATTCAGGGCAGTATCCTGCACTGACAAGAGGTCGAGCGGCGGCTTGCCTGAACTCTTGTGATCGAGCCGCCGCCCCCCGTGGACCTCCCGGCGCTCGGCCATGCGATAGCGAGGGCCAGACAAGCAGCCAATCTCACCCTCGACGGTCTTGCCGAACGCAGCGGCGTCTCGCGCCGGATGCTGATCGAGGTCGAACAAGGCCGCATCAACTGCACTATTGGCGTCCTCCATGCCATTGCGCATGCCGTCGATGTCCCGCTGGGTGCCCTTGCGCAGGCTGCTTGCACGGACCGCCGCACCGGCTGACCACGTCGCGGCCATTCACCGAGGCGGCCTTCGGCGAGGCCGACCGAGCGAGCGATCAGCCAGGCGAAGGTCTTGGACCTGGGCCCTGTCTGGAGGCGTAGGGAATCCGCATGACCTCAAGCACGCCCACCTAACCCGCGTTTTCGCCGGGCCGCTCGCTCCAGCGTGCGTCTGGACCGTGCCTTGCGTTCCTTGGTCTCGTGTGAAGGTTCGGACAACCCGAAAGCCAGTCGATCAGTTCAGGTATGACGGGCAAGCCAGCATTGCGCAAGCGCGCCTCGATCTCCGCCTGCTTCACCAACTGCTCTTCCGCGAACTCCGCCGATCGCCGGTCGAGCTCGCGCCTGTGCTCATTGCGCCGCTCGACCGCAGCGGGGTCGTCGGAATTGAGCCAGCGGAACCGCTCCTCAATCCGCCGCTTCAGCGCTTGCTGCTCCGGGCTGGGCTGCCAGGCGATGACCTTCTCCAGCGGCGGGTTGACTATCCGAAGATATTGGCGGCGCATACCAGGAGGCAGGCTGTCCCAGATCGCCCGCGGCGCTTCCGATCTCGCTTCATCCGCATCCAGGCGCTCCGCGTGCTCCAACGCCGCGACTGTGTCAGCCACGAATCGCTGCGGATCACGCAACCTGCCCACCCGGTCTGCGAAGCCTGCTGGGAGCTCCATGTCAGCATCGTACTCGAACATGAGTACGAAGGGGTGTGGATGCCGTCTCTGAAGTTTCGCTTGGCAGCCCCGTGACCGGCGCGCCCGCGCGCCGGGACAAGGCGGCCGCCGGCGAGGTACCGCATGGTCGTCTTGACGGGTGCCGAAGGGATCCGGGGCGGAGGGATGAAAGCTGTCTTCGGCCTTGGCCCGCTCCGACGCTTGTCGCATTCGGCCCGTACAGCGACGTGCCGGTCGCTAACGGCGAGCCGGGCCCGCAGTTTGGCGTGTGACGCAGAATCGGGTCGAGCAGGTCGCGTCATTAGTGGGTAGCACGCGTGTCGCCGGGTTCGCGAACCCCGTACGAGACGGTCGAGGCAGTCGATGCTGTCACGGTCGGCAGCAGGAGGGTTCCTCTGCGGACGCGGTGCTGCGAGGAGGGTGCCACCGCCGCGAACGGTAGTAGCCTCAAATTCCAAGTGGGCGCCTACGGAGCCTGCCTGAACAGCGGTGGAGGTTCCGCTGTGCCACGACCGACAACCGACGAGTGGGCCGCCGCGCTCGCCCAGCTCGGCCATCAGCAGCCGACCGTCGCGATGGTCCGCACGGTCGCGGCTGGGCTAGCTGTCTCGGAGCGCAGCGTGTGGCGACGCCTGCGCGATGGCCCACCGAGCAAGCGACCGGTGTTCGAGCTGTCCGAGACAGACATCGCCGCGTTTGCCGACTTCCGCGGAAACATCGCTGCGGTGCACCGCGCACGGTGCGCCGCCATCGCAGGCAGGACCATCGTCGCCGGCGTCCCCATCTCCCCCGACCTGTTGAGCGGGTGGACTGGAGCCAGACCCGTGACCGTACGAACCCTTTACCGGGCCTTCGAGGCGCAGATGACACCGGCGGCGCAAGCGGCCGCTCGGCACGGCGAGCGGGCCCGGCGCGCCAAACAGGTGTATCTGCGCCGTCCCGGCACCCGGCGCAACCAGGTTTGGGAAGGAGATCATAAGAACCTCCCCCTCCTCGTCCTGCCACCGCGCGGCCGGGCGATCAAGCCGTGGATCACGATGTTCATCGACGACAGCACCAGAGTGATCACCGGTTGGGCTCTCTCGCCAACGCCGCACACCGGCACAGTGCTGACCGCGCTGCGAATGGGCATGCTTGCCGACCCCTGCGGCCCCGCCATCGGTGTGCCCGAAGCGCTGCGTCTAGACCAGGGCCTGGAGTTCGCTGCGGGCGCTGTCACAGCAGCCGCGCAGATGCTCGCGATCGACGTACGGCGGTTGCCTGGCTACCAGCCGCATCTCAAAGGCAAGATCGAACGGTCGTTCCGCACCCTCGAGCAGATGCTGCTCACCGCCCTACCCGGTTTCACCGACGGTCCCCGCAAGATCGACGGCACTCTCGAGGGACCGCTGCGCGACGACCCGTCCGCGTGCATCGCCTACGGCGAGGAAACAACGCGCCGCGATAGGGCGCTGCCACTTTCCTGGGAGGTGTTCACCGAGCACATCAGGCAGTTCGTCACGTGGTACAACACCGAGCACATCCACTCGCAGCTGCGGCGCAGCCCCGCAGCCGCCTGGCACGATGATCCGACTCCCCTCCGGACGGTCGACGAGACCGAGCTGCGGCATCTCATGCTCGCCGGTGAGCGGCGCACCATCGGGGGGACCGGCATCCGGTTCAGGAATTTCACTTACGCCGACCCGGCGGGTTCTTTGCGTGAAATGAAGGGGAAGCGGGTCGACATCCGTTACATGCCCCACGACGACACGTTCATCCACGTGTACAGCGATGGGAAATACCTCGCCACCTGCTACCCCGACGATGCGCTGGCCGACGAGCAGGTCCAGCAGTATTACGCCGAGGTCCGTGAGCAGGGCCGCCGGGCAGCAGCCGCCAAACGCGCCGCCGGCCGCCGGGCCCGCAAGCAGCTGAGTGTGCTGTCGACAGCCCAGCAGACCGTGAGCGACATCCGACTGGTTAGCCCAGCCGAAGCGGCGGCGGTCACGCGGGCATCACGGGCGGGTGACCTACGGCGAATCGCACGCACGAGCTTGCTGGACCTGCAGCCCGTCGCCCCGCTGGTCGAGCCCATCGACCTCGAAGCCGAGGAGGAACGGTGGCGAAACCGTCCGTTATGAACCCGCAGGACGGGCCGCCCGGAGCCCGCCCGATCCTCACCGCGCAACTGCAGATCGCTCAGCACGTTGTCAAAGACACCGCAACTTATCGATCCGTCGGAGTCATTCACGGCCCTGCCGGCCTGGGCAAGACCTTCGCCATGCGCGTTGCCACCAAGCGCCTCGACATCGAGGGGAGCAGGAAGTCGATGCCGGTCTGCCGCATCTCATTCCCGTCCGGGCCCACCATGCGGCTGGTCGCCGAACTTCTCCTGCACGCATTGACCGGCAACGCCCCCATCACCTCCACCAACCGCTTCTGGATCACCGCCGAACTGGTCCGCGAACTGACACGCCTACCCCGCCTCGTCGTGGTCGACGAAGCTCAACGGCTCTCCGGGGACTGCATCGAACTGCTGCGCTACCTGCACGACCACGACGACACGTCCTTCGGGCTGCTCTACGTCGGCGGCGACGGCTGCTGGGAAGTCCTGTCCCGAGAACCCATGCTCCGCTCACGGGTCTGGCGGCGGCTCACCTTCACGGCACTTGCTCGCAACGAAGTGCCGAAGATCATGCGCGGCTACCATCCGCTGTACGCCGAGGTGGAAGACGACCTGCTGTACTACGTCGACGACCGGTTCGCACGCGGCATCTGGCGCAACTGGGCGCTGTTCTCCGCCACGGCGGAACTACTTGCCCGCCGGGCCGGCCGCAGCCGGCTCGATGAAGAACTCGTCGCCAACGTGTTTGCGCTGCACGGCGGTGGGATCGATGGCCCGGCAGAGCCTTAAGTCATCCGCGTCCCCGCCGCCGGTAGCCATCGTCCGCGACCCCGAGGACGGCATCGCAACCCGAACCGTGCTCAGATTCATCGACCAGCTCGACGCCGGCGTTCTCGTCGTGAGGCCACAACCCTTCGTCCAGAATCCCGGCCAGCTCGCGATCGCCATCCTTGAGGCCCTTGGCAAACACAACACCGCAAAACTGCCCACCAACCAGCACACCCGCCGCTTGGCGGCCGCGTGGATCATTGGTCACCGGCCCCGCCACATCGTCGTCGACCGCGCCCACACCCTCGGTCAGCCCGCTGTGGAGGAACTGGTCGCCACCTCCCGTGCCAGCCAGGCACGACTGTGGCTGCTCGACGCTTCCCCAACCGGAGCGCTTCAAGCCCGGCTCGCCCCTTTGCACGTCAGCAGCGCTTCAGTCGACACGCTCGCCTCCCTTCCCCAACCACCACCGCCCCCGACCCAGGCCGAACCTCGACTTCCCGAAGAACTTCCTGAGGCAGGTTTCCTCACCTTCCTGGCGGTGTGCGCCCGTCGACTGCCTCCTGACGACTTCGCAGCCGTCCGCGCGGTCTACAAACGCAGCTTCTCCGAGGTCCTCTCCTACGGCTTTCCGCGCGACAGACGCGTGCGCCCTCTCTACGAGGTAGACAATTTCGCCGAAATATTGACCCTGAAGCTCGCATCCCTCTTCTACTCCAGCGACAGCGAGGCCACTCGACTCGTTCAGCTTCGCGCAGTACAAGCCGCCCTCCTGCGCTCCGGACTTCTTCTTGACCACAAAATCGGCATGGCGCAACTAGGATGCGCGGTAGGGCTGGGTTGCCGCCTCACGCCCGCGGCCGCGGACGCCCTCCGCGCCCAAACCGCCACCGCCCGGGCCGCAGCTGTGCTGCTCAACGTCCTCATGCCCCCGTTCAACCGGCCGGGTCTGAGCTGGACAATCGCCTCGGTGTCAGATGACGCGAGCGCTCTGCGAACCGGCGTCGCTTCCATTCCCGTTCCCACCCACGGACAACCGATCCTGCGCGCACACATCGCTTGGCGGCGCATGACCGGCGCCAACGACCACGACCCGCTGATCGTCCGCACAAGCAGCAAGGCCGAGGATGAGATCGCCGCTCTCGAACGACGACTCCCCATGTCCAGCACCAGGTACGGTCCGTACCTCAACAGCCAATCTACGTTTTCCGGATACGCCACCAGGTGGATGCGTCAACGCCTACTCACGGTCGAACACGTCACCGCCTTCACCCCGTCGCGTTGGACGGACGTCAGCCTGCTGGTCGAATCGTGATGGGCCACCACAACGGCCCGCCGGATAGACCGGCCGCGTTCGGTCACGACCTCATCCGGCGAGCACGCGCACACGGAATCACCTCAACGGATCTAGCGAACCTCCTCGGCGTGACCATCGACCGCATCGAGAAGTTCACCTCGGCTACCGACCTCTACGACCTGCCGGTACGCACCATCCAGAAACTCGCCACGCTGCTGCAACTGCCATGGCCTCGATGGCTGATGAGAACCACCAACGCTGAGATCCTTGAGGCAAGGAAGCCGCCGTCAACGAACGGCCGGGACGTCATGCAGCTGCAGGCAGTCCTCGCTCTGACCATCGGCCAACCTGTCAGCACCGACGACCTGGCCGAAGTCCTCGGGTGGCCACTGCCACACGTCCACGACACCATTGACGCACTGACCGCGATGCTTCAGCGCCGGGGCAGCCCTCTACGCCTGAGCCGTAACACCACCCACGTCAAGCTCAGCGTCCGGCCCGGCGTGCTCGACGGCACTGCCGAACACCGGCTCGCCCAGCTTCACCACATCCGCCAGCCCGACCCGATGGTCTTCCATTTGGTCTACCGCGTCCTCCGCGGCGACAACCAACGCGCGCACGACCTCAGCAGGGTTGCCCCCGGCGTACTCAGAGAGGCAATGGAGGCGGGCATCCTGATTGCACGACCACCGCTCCAGCCGGCAGGCAACCGGGAGGATGACCCTCCAGAGCGCTACTTCCCGTTCGGCCTCGCGCCAGACGTGGCTTACAGCTTGGGCTTCGTCGACGACCTGCACGACTGACACTTCGGGTCAGTTGCTCACTGACACTCCATGTCAAGTTCGCTGACGTCCAGTGTCAGAACCCGGGACGCCGAGATGTCACTCAACATCTCGGATGCGTCCACCTCACCGTAGTCGGCAAGACCGGCCGAGGCGCTCCCGCGGCGGCTGCGCGCACATAACTGTCATTATGGTGTGGTGGTGATTCGTCCTATTTGACCACATGGATTAACGGATTGTTGTTACCGGTAATCCATCAACCATGTCCCCGAGCGGGCTTGCCTCGGTGGCGACGTTTGGCAGGATCGAGGCATGCGGGCGGCGAACCGGAGATGGGGGCACGTCGCCCTGACCACCTGCCTGCTGCTGGCGGCGGCCGGGTGCACGAGCGAGGATGCGGAGCGACCTGAGCCGGCCGCGTCGCTGCCACCACTGCCCGAGGGCGGGCAGCGCCTGCGGTGCGCCGATTCGGTTGCCACGACACCGGCTCCGGGTGAGGGATACCGCGTCGTGGCCGACGCCGTGGCGGTGTCGTCGACTGTGGTGCAACCGAACGAGTCATCCGGTGAACCAGGGCCGACACGTCTGTTCGCCAAATGGGGCCTGCTAGTACGGGTCGGCGCGGCCGTGGAGGTGCGGGTGGCGCCCGGCTGGGAGGAACGCGCCCGCATCGGGTGGGGCCCGGGCGTCGTCCCGGCGATCACGGTGCAGGTCGAGGCGTGCCCGGCCGCGAGCGCGTCGACCGCATGGTCGGTCTACACCGGTGGCACCTGGGTGGCGGGCCCGGCGTGCGTACCGCTGGTGATCCAGTCCCACGGACGGCAGGTCGAGGTGCGCCTCGCGATCGGCGCCGCGTGCGACGAGAGCACCTAACGCACGAACGGCCTGACGACCTCGAAGGGCTCCGGGAACCGTACGGCGATGCCGCTCTCCCGGCTCTTTCGGTCGAGGAACGCCCTGGCCCCGGCGAACCTGTCGAAGAGCCTCGGCAGCGGGCGCAGCCCGCGGTCCAGGGAGATGAAGAAGTCGTCCCAGTGGATCGGCACGATCAGGCCGGGCCGGGTCGCGTCCACCACGTGCCGCCAGTAGTCGCTCTGGAACTGCTGCGACTGCACCCCCAGGGCGCCGATCGCGAGGTAGAGGACGTCGACGTCGAGCCCGTCGAACCGGTGCGGCACGTAGTTGGCGCTCGGGTGGATCAGCAGCGAACCGCCGGGGTGGGTGATGAGGAACGAGAAGCACCCGCCGTCGCGGTACCTGCTCGCCCTGACCGGCGGGACGAGCGGTTCCTCGATCACGCCGGGGAACCTGTTGCCCGGGCTGTGGTCGCCGGTGAGCACACGCACGGTGAGCGCACCGATCGTCCACTCGTCGCCGTCCGCGATGCGCGTCATCGACTCCTCGGCGAGCCCCGCACCGCGCCCCACGTTCAGAGTGGACTCGGAGCCGAACAGCCGTCCGCCGAGAAGCTTGACGACCTCGGGGGCGTCCATGGCGTGGTCGTAGTGGGAGTGGGCGACGAAGAGCGCGTCGATGCGGGTCAGGCCGACGCGCGCGAGAGCACCGGTGATCCGGGCGAGGTCGGGGGCGATGCGACCGAACGCGACGCGGAGCAGCGAGGGCCTGCTCAGGAAGCCGTCGATGAGGATGCCGGACGTCCCGTCGGACAGGTAGACGGTCGTGGTGCCGAAGAAGACGGCTTCGACGGACGCCCCGCTGGAGCCCATGCGCAGATGGTAGTGGGCATGGGCTCCAGCGGCGGCGGTGCGGATCAGCGCGTCGAGGAGTCGGCCGCGGCGTCGAGCGTCTCGGCGGCGCGGGTGCTGCGCAGGCTCCACACGATCGACACCGCGATCGTCACCACGATCACGCCGAGGGTGACCGGGATGGGCAGCTTGCCGACCGGCGTCTCCGACAGGATCAACTTCACGCCGGCGAAGGCGAGCAGGACGGCCAGGCCGTAGTGCAGGTGCACGAAGCGGCGCAGCAGCCCGGCAAGGCAGAAGTAGAGGCTGCGCAGGCCGAGGATGGCGAAGGCGTTGGCGGTCCAGACGATGAACGTGCTGGTGGTGATCGCCAGGATCGCGGCGACGCTGTCGACGGCGAAGATCAGATCGGTGGCCTCCACCGCGATCAGGACCACGAACAGCAGAGTCGCGACCCGCTTGCCGTCGATCCGGGTGAAGAACCTGTCACCGTGGAAGGCCGGGTCGGTCGGAACGATCCGCCGGACCAGCCGGACGACCGGGTTGCGCTCCGGCGGAGTCTGCTCGCCGTGGCGGAACGCCATCTTGTAGCCGGTCCAGACGAGGAACGCGCCGAACACGTACGCGGTCCAGAAGAAGGTCTCGAGCAGCTCGGCACCGACGAAGATGAACACCAGCCGGAACACCAGTGCGCCGATGACACCCCAGAACAGCACCTTGTGCTGGAACGCGGCGGGCACGGCGAAGGACGTGAAGATCAGCGCGAAGACGAAGACGTTGTCGATCGACAGCGCCTTCTCGATCAGATAGCCGGCGTAGTAGGTGCCTGCCACGTCGCCGCCCTGCCAGACCCACAGGACGACGCCGAAGAGCAGGCCGGCCGCGATCCAGACGCCGGACCAGACCGCCGCCTCGCGGAAGCCGATGACGTGGTTGTCGCGGTGCAGGAACAGGTCGACGGCGAGCATCGCCGCGATCGCCAGCATGAGGACGGCCCAGATCCACCAGGACACGGACATACCGAAGGAGACCTCTCGCCCGGGCCGGCGGGTGCCGGCGCTGCTGGACGAAGGTCTCCCCGGGCCACCCGTGACGGTGGCTGCACCGCCGGGATCCGGATGGGCCGGGCCCGTACTGACGGCGATGCGTGGAACGTCGGGTACTCCCCCTCGAACTACGACCCATTATTCACGAAGCGCTGTTCGTACGTCAAGGCGTCCGGGCCGTCGCTAGGGTGACCGGATGGACGAAGACGCACGACGCCGGCACTCGTCGTCGTTCGGCGCGGCGGCCACCGCGTACGCCGAACACCGCCCGGACTACGCGCGGGCCGCCCTGCGGTGGGCGCTCGAACCCGCGCCCGGTGCGCGGGTGCTCGACCTCGGCGCGGGCACCGGCAAGCTCACCGCCACGCTGGCCGAGGTGCGCGACGACGTCACGGCCGTCGAGCCGGACCCGGCGATGCTCGCCGAACTCCGCCGCACCCTGCCTGGCGTACGCGCACTGTCCGGCAGCGCCGAGGCGATCCCGCTGCCGGACGCCTCCGTCGATGCCGTGGTCGCCGGCAACGCGATACACTGGTTCGACATGGCGGTGGCCGGGCCGGAGATCGCCCGCGTCCTCTCCCCCGGCGGTGTCCTGGCCGGGCTGTGGAACGTCGTGGACGACCGGGTCGACTGGGTCGCCGGGCTCGCGGCGGTCAGCGGAAGCGCCGCCATCGGCCCCCGGGACACGCCCGCGAGCTGGCGCGCCGCGACGGCGGCCATGCACCTGCCGAAGACCGGCGAGGCTCGGTTCGGCTCGCCCGAGCAGGCGGAGTTCCCGCACGGGCAGCGCCGCAGCGCCGACTCGCTCGTGGCGACGCTCGCCACCCGGGCCGGGATGCTCGTCATGCCGGACCAGGAGCGCACGGAAGTGCTCGACCGCATCCGCGCGTACCTGGCGAGCCGGCCGGAGACCGCCGACGGGGAGTTCACGCTGCCGATGCTGACCTGCGTGCTGCGGGTACGGCGCAGGTGAACGGTGGCGACGTCCGGTCCGCCGCCGACGCGATGACCGCCGTGCTGCGGCCCGCCGCCGGGCGCGACTGGACGGTACGCGCGGGAGAGCTGGACTGGTCCTGCTGGACCACAGCCGCGCACATCGCGCACGACCTGGTCGCGTACGCCGGTCAGGTGTCCGGCCGGCCCGACAGCGGCTATCTCCCGTTCGACCTGCGGGTACGCGCCGACGCCACGCCGGCCGAGGTGCTCACCGTCGCGGCGGCCGCGGCCGGGATGCTCGCCGCCACCATCGACGCGGCGAGCCCGGACGACCGGGCGTGGCACTTCGGACCGTGCGATCCGGGCGGGTTCGCCGCGATGGGCGTCGCCGAGATCCTGCTGCACACACACGACCTGACCCGAGGGCTCGACCTGGACTGGTCGCCACCAGCCGGGCTGTGTGCAGGGGTGGTTTGCCGGTTGTTCCCCGACGCCCCGGACGGCGACCCGGCGCCGGTGCTGCTGTGGCTGACCGGCCGCGCGCCGCTCGGCGGCAGGCCGCGGCGGACCGCGTGGACCTGGCAGGCTGCGCGTCGCTGACGCGGTCTCAGCGGCGCCACCAGCGCCACCGACGGCGCGGGCGGGTCGAGGTGGCGTGCGGCGGCTGCGGTGCCGTGACGACCGGCGCGGCGCGTTCCCGATCAGTGCGCCAGCGGTGTACCGCCGCCTCGACGTTCACCGGGCGGACCACCACGCGTGGCCCGGTCGGGGTACGCAGCCAGGCCACCACCTCGGTGTTGAGCGCCGCCACGTACGACCGGACGGCCTCCTCGGTCGGCAGGTCACGCAGCTCGGCCGGAAGCTGTTCGATGCGGCGGCGCAACTGCAGCGGCGTGGGCAGCAGCAGGTCGGACGGGATCTGCTCGCGCTCCATGAAGCTGCGGATCCACCAGCCCTCGTCGTAGGGCATGTCGCGCCCCGGGATGGGCTTGCCGGCACCCGGCAGGTTGTCGAACTCGCCACGCTCCTGGGCCGAGCGGATCTGCGCCTCGACCGCGGCCTCCCAGCCTGTCGTCACCGCCGTCACCTCCCGTACCCACGGTAACCGCCGCCGTCCGACAAGGGTCAGCGTCGCGCGGGGCCGGGCTGTTCCCGGGCGCCGGGCGTGGTCGCCGCGTAGCGTGCCCCGGGACATTGGAGAGGGGTGATGGCGTGCGCGACTGGCTCATCGGACTCGCGGTGGCGGCGGCCTGCCTGGTCGGGAGCTGGGCGGTGCTGGTGCTGCTGGCCCGGCGCCTGCCGGCGGGGATCCTGCGTGATCTGGCCGCGTTCGTGCCCGACTGCGTGACAGCGGTACGACGGCTGCGCCGCGACCCGCGGGTGCCCCGCCGCGCCCGCGTCGCGATCGTGGTCGCCGGAATCTGGGTGGCCAGCCCGATCGACCTGATCCCGGAGTTCCTGCCGGTGATCGGCCCGCTCGACGACATCGTGGTGGTGGCGCTCGCGTTGCGCTACGCCGCCCGGCAGATGCCCCGGCAGGTGCTGCTCGACGCGTGGCCGGGCGAGCCACGGCTGCTGCTGCGCCTGCTCGGCCGCTGAGACCGGGCCGACGTCAGGGCAGGCGGCGGACGTGGCGGTGGCCGTCCCGGGGGAACGGCGCGCGGGCCGGCAGCACCTCGGTGAAGACGTACCCGCTCTTCTCCGCCACCCGGCACGACGCCGGGTTGTCGACCTGGTGCAGCAACTCCATCCGGGTCAGGCCGGCGGCGGCGAACCGGGCGTGCGCCCACGCGGTGACCGCTTCCACCGCGCGTGGCGCGACGCCCCGGCCGCGTGCCGGCGCGGCCGTCCAGTAGCCGATCTCGGCGGCCGGACGTCCCGGCCGGACGTCCTTGAGCACCACGCAGGCCACCACCTGCTCCCCCTCCAGCACCGCGAACATGAACCGGTGCCCGGCGGCCCAGCCCTGGTGGCTGCGGCGCAGGAACACCTGCGCCTGCGCCGGGCCGGTCACCGGATGTCTGGTCCAGGCGCGCAGCACCGGATCCCGGTACGCCTCGATCAGCGCGTCGGCGTCACCGTCGCGCCACGGGCGCAGCAGCAGGGCGGGAGCGGTCGGGGTGGCCGGCGCGGACAGCACGATCGACATGCGGCAAGTATCACCGCCGCAGCACCGGCACCACCGCCCCCTGCCCCGGCGATCATGAGGTTGACGGCGACAAATCGGGCACGGACGGCAGTCAACTTCATGATCGACGCAGTGAGGGCGGGAGGGGACAGTGCGGGGCGGCGGGTGGGCGTAGGGTCCGGTTCACGGTCGGCAACGGGGAGGCGACGTGGTCACTGTCGGCGCGGTCATGGGAATCGGTCTGGTGGCGCTCGGTCTGGTGCTCACACCCGGGCCGAACATGGTCTACCTGGTGTCCCGGTCGGTGACGCAGGGGCGGCGGGCCGGGCTGGTGTCGCTGCTCGGCGTGGCGGTCGGCTTCCTGGTCTACCTGGCCGCCGCAGTGGCCGGCATCGCCACCGTGTTCGTGCTGGTCCCGCCGCTGTACACGGCGGTGAAGCTGGCCGGCGCGGCGTACCTGCTGTGGCTGGCCTGGCGGACGTTGCGCCCCGGTGGCGCGTCGGCGTTCACCCCGGCGCCGCTGCCGCCGGACCGGCCCCGGCGCCTGTTCACCATGGGCCTGGTCACCAACCTGCTCAACCCGAAGATCGCCATCCTGTACGTGTCGCTGCTGCCGCAGTTCGTCGACCCGGCGCGCGGGCACGTGGCGGTGCAGAGCCTGCTGCTCGGCCTGACCCAGATCGTCGTGGCGCTGACCGTGAACGCGCTCATCGTGCTGAGCGCCGGTTCGGTGTCGGCGTTCCTGACCCGCCGTCCGGGCTGGGCGCGCGTGCAGCGGTGGGTGATGGGCACGGTGCTTGCCGCGCTCGCGGTGCGGATCGCCGCCGACCGCTCCCGCGCCGCCGTCGCCACCCCCTGACCGGGGTACGCGTCTCAGCGCCCGCCGCCGTCCCACCACCAGTGTCTCGTCACGGGGTCTCCTCGCGTACCACCGCCACGCCGCCCGGCGCCACCGTCCACTCGCCGTCGACAGTCGCGCCGGTGAGCAGCTCGAACCCGGCGGCCGGCACCCGCTGCGGCCGGTCGGTGTGGTTGAGCAGGTAGAGCAGGCCGTCGTGGCGGCGTACCGCCTCGACCCCCTCGGGCGCGCCGGGACAGGCCGGGGTCACGCCGGCGAGCCCTGCTGCCTCGGTGAGCAGCCGCCGGTAGGTGTCGTCGTCGGGGCGGGTGGAGACGTACCAGGCGTACGCGTCGCCGACCCGGTTCCGGGTGATCGCAGGACAGCCGGCCGGCACTCCCCCGGCGTACGCGCTGACCGTCTCCGCGCCGGCCGGGTGCACCGTCTCGGACCAGATCCGGCCGGTCCCGCCGCCGGTCAGCGGCACGTGTTCGTCGTCGGCGAGGGGGTGGAACTCCTCCACCCGCACCCCGAGCAGATCCCGGTACGCGCCCGGGTAGCCGCCGAGGCGTATCCGGGCGTGTTCGTCGGCGACGCCGCTGAGCCAGGTCACCAGCAGGTGCCCGCCGCCGTGGACGTGCCGGCGGACCCAGTCGACTGTGGCGTCGGAGGCCAGGTACAAAGCGGGGAGCACGAGGAGCCGGCAACCGTCGAGCGGGGCGCCGGGTGGCACCACGTCGGCGGTGACGCCCGCGTGCCACAGGGCCCGGTGCGCGGCGGCCGCCTCGCCGGGGTGGTCGAGTGCGTCGCGGGGCATCCCCGGGTGCCGCAGCGCCCAGCCGCTCGCCGCGTCGTACGCGATGGCCACCGCCGCCTGGACGCGGCCCGGCGCGGTCCCGGCGAGCCGGCCCAGCGCGGCGCCCAGGTCGCTGGCCTCGCGGAACACGCGGGTGCCGGCGCCGGCGTGCGACACCACAGCGGAGTGGAAGCGTTCGGCGCCGCCGGCCGGGGCGCGCCACTGGAAGAACATCACGCCGGCGGAGCCGCGCGCGACGTGGGCGAGGCTGTGCCGGGTCATCCGGCCGGGTTCCTTGGTGTGCATGCGCCCGGCGGTGTGGATCTGGTTGGGGGCGCTCTCCATCAGCAGCCACGGCACCGGGCGGCCGGCGCCGTGGCGGGCCCAGCCGCGGGCCAGGTCGGCGGCGAACGCGGACTCCTCCTCGGCGCCCATGCCGGTCGCGGACGGGTAGTGGTCGATCGCGACCAGGTCGACCTCGCGCGCCCAGCGGGCGTGGTCGACCGGCACCCAGTCGCCGAGCACGTAGTTGGTGGTGACCGGCACCGCCGGGTTCGCCGCGCGCAGCAGGTCACGCTGCTCGGTGTACGCGGACAGCAGCGTGTCGGACCAGAAGCGGCGGAAGTCGAGCAGCTGGCCGGGGTTGGCGAGATACTGCGTGGCGCGGGGCGTGCCGACCTGCGCCCAGTCGGAGTAGTGCTGGCTCCAGAAGCTGGTGACCCAGGCGTCGTTCAGCGCGTCGAGGCCGCTGTAGCGGGTGGTGAGCCAGCGGCGGAACGCCGCCTCGGTGTGCGGGCAGTGGCAGGTGGTGCCGTACTCGTTGTGCACGTGCCACAGCGCGAGCGCCGGGTGGTGTGCGTACCGGGCGGCGAGCACCTCGGCGATGCTCCGGGCGGCGTCCCGGTACGCGGGCGCGGCGGCGCAGTAGGTGTCCCGGCTGCCGTGGCTCAGGCGGACGCCGTCGGCGGTGACCGGCAGCGCGTCCGGGTGGCGCAGCGAGAACCACGGCGGCGGCGACGCGGTGGGGGTGGCCAGGGCGGCCCGGATGCCGGCGGTGTGCAGCAGGTCCAGGACGTCGTCGAGCCAGTCGAGCGTGTAGCGGCCGGGTGCGGGTTCCAGCCGGGACCAGGCGAACACGCCGACGGTGACCAGGCCGACCCCGGCGGCGCGCATCAGGGCGACGTCCTCGCGCCACACGTCGGGCGGCCACTGCTCCGGGTTCCAGTCCCCGCCGTAGCAGAGCCGGCCGTCGTCCCACAGCGCTTTAGTTGGCATCCCGGCCAAAATAGGAACAGGTGAGACGGAAAGTCAATGCCGTCGATCATTGACAGTTAGTTGGGCTTCCAAAGAAACTGGCGGGACCGCCCGTGGACGCCGCGAGGAGACGCCCATGCCGTACCGCCCGCCGCTGGTCCCGTACGAGACGTTCGTGGCCGACCCGCCCGACCTGCCGGTCCGCGCCCCCGGCGAGGAGGGCGCCGACGACGTGCTGCGGGCCGCTGTGGCCGCGACCGACGCGCACGGCGTCACGCTCACCGCGACCTGCGCGTCCGGTCGCACGCTGGCCGCGCGCGTCGAGGCGGCCGGGGACGGGATCGTCCGGGTACGCCTCGCCGACGACCTCTCCGTCCGCAGCCGGTCCGCTGCCGCGCTGACGCTGGTCCACCCGCAGCCCCACCCGGCCACCGTGACCGTGGCCGACGGGCACGTCCGGGTGGACGCCGGCGGCGTGGTCGCCGAGGTGCGCCTGGACCCGTGGGGCCTGCGCTTCCTCACCCCCGACGGGCGGCTGCTGCTTGCGTCCGACAGCGGTACGCGGGACATCAGCGGCCGGCGCCGCACGCTGCCGCTCGGCCGCTCCACAGTCGACGGCGAGCCGGCCGCCTGGCACGAGAGCTTCGTGGCGCCAGGCGACGAACGGTTCGTCGGCTTCGGCGAGAAGTTCACGCCGCTGGACAAGCGCGGCCAGCGACCGCTGATGTGGAACTTCGACGCGTTCGGCGGCGAGTCCGACCGCTCACACAAGAACGTGCCGTTCTACCTGTCCGACCGCGGCTACGGCGTCCTCGTCGACAGCGGGCTGCCGGTGCAGTTCGACGTGTGCGCGAGCACCCACAGCAGCGTGCAGATCCTCGTCCCGGACGACCTGCTCGACTACTACGTACTGGCCGGACCCACACCGGAGCGGGTGCTCGACCGGCTCGACGCGCTGACCGGCCGGCCGTACCTGCCGCCGAGGTGGGCGTTCGGCGCCTGGATCTCCTCCGGCTTCTTCCCGGACAGCCAGCAGCGCGTGCGGGAACGGGCCCGGCGCCTGCGTGAGCGGGACATCCCCTGCGACGTGCTGCACCTGGACTGCTACTGGCAGGTCGCCGGGCACTGGTCGGACCTGCGCTGGGACGCCGACGCGTTCCCCGACCCGGACGGGATGCTCAAGGAACTCACCGAGCAGGGCTTCCGGGTGTGCCTGTGGATGAACCCGTACCTGATGACCGGCAGCCCGCTCTACGCCGACGCGGAGGCCGCCGGGTACTTCCTGCGCCGCCCGGACGGCGGCACGTACGTCGCCGACACCTGGCACGGCAGCTACCCGGAATGCGCCATCGTGGACCTCACCAACCCCGCAGCGGTGCGCTGGTTCCAGGGCCTGCTGCGGCCGCTGCTGGCGCAGGGCGTCGCGGCCTTCAAGACCGACTTCGCCGAGGGCGTACCGGCGGACGCGGTCGCGCACAACGGCATGACCGGCGTGGAACTGCACAACGTGTACGCGCTGCTGTTCAACGACGCGGTCGCCGACGTCACCGAGGAGGTCGCCGGGCACCGTACGGTGTGGGCGCGCTCGTCGTACCTGGGCGGGCAGCGGCACAGCGCCCAGTGGAGCGGCGACGTCAACGCCACCTGGCCCGGCATGGCCAGCACGCTGCGCGGCGGCCTGTCGCACGGGCTGTCCGGGGTGCCGTTCTGGAGCCACGACACCGGCGGCTTCCACGGCACCCCCGAACCGGACCTGTACGTACGCTGGACCCAGTTCGGCGCGCTCTCCCCGCTGGTACGGCTGCACGGCACCACCAGCCGGCTGCCGTGGGAGTTCCCGGCCGAGGCGGAACGGCACGCGGTGGACGCGCTGCGGCTGCGCTACCGGCTGCTGCCGTACCTCTGGTCGGCGGCGGTGGCGAGCGCCCGCACCGGCGGCCCGATGATGCGGGCGCTGCTCGTCGACACCCCGGACGACCCGGCCGCCTGGACCGCCGACCTCCAGTACCGCCTCGGCCCCGACCTGCTGGTGGCGCCGGTGCTCGACCCGTCCGGCGAACGCGCCGTCTACCTGCCGGCGGGCGACGACTGGCTCGACGCGTACACCGGGCAGCGGCACCCCGGCGGCCGGCACCTGCGGGTGCGCGTGCCGCTGGACCGGCTGCCGCTGTACGTGCGGCACGGCGCGCTGATCCCCACGGTGGCGCCCGCGCCGACGGCCGGGACCGGCCCGTTCCGGGACGTCACGCTGGTGGCCTGGGGCGGCGTCGACGCCGTGAGCGTGGTGCGGGACCCCGACGGCGACACCACGATCACCGCCGTCCGCGACGGCGACACGCTACGCGTACGCGTGGACGGCCCGCTCGACGTCCGGCGGGTCAGCGTGGTCGGGGAGGATCCGCCGCGCCGGGTGGTGCTCGACGGCGAGCCGGTCCCGGTGACACCGTTCGCGCCGTGGTTCGGCGGCCCGGCCCGGCCGGCCGGAATCTCGCCCATTTAGTTTAAGCTGTAGCCGAACTCGGGCCGGGCGCAGGAGGCGGGCAGTACGTGATCAGCATCGACCGGCCGACGGCCGACCTCGGCGACGTGCGGGTGACCAACCGCGCCGCCGTACTCCGGCACGTCCGCCGCCACGCCCCCTGCTCCCGGGCCGACGTCGCCGCGCGCACCGGGCTGAACAAGGCCACCGTCTCCAGCCTGGTCGCCGAACTGATCGAGCACGGCCTGCTGCGCGAGACCGGGCTGACCGAGAACCGGGTGGGCCGCCCGGCCACCATGCTCGTGCTCGACGGCTCCCGCTACGCCGGGCTCGGCCTGCGCGTCGGCGCGGACGAACTGGTGGCGGTCGCCGCCGGGCTGGGCGGCGACCCGGTGCTCACCTGGCGGCGCGCGTTCCCCGCCGCCACCGCCGGTCCCGACGAGACGGTGAAGGCGCTCGCCGCGCTGGTCCGGCGGGCCGTCACCCGCATCGGCGCCGAGCGCACCGTGCTCGGCCTGACCGTCGCCGTGCCGGGGCTGGTCGACCCGGACGGCGACGTGCCGGCCGCCCCGGCGCTCGGCTGGCGCGGCGTGCCGCTTGCCGCGTCGATGCGCCGCGCGCTACGCGACAGGGGTTTCCCCGTCACCGTCGACACCGAGGCCAACCTCGCCGTGCTGGCCGAGCGGCGGCACGGCCCGTACGCCGCCACCACCGACCTGGTGCACCTCACCGGCGGCCCGGCGATCGGCGCGGGCCTGATCAGCGGCGGCCGGCTGCTGCGCGGCGGCCGCGGCTTCGCCGGCGACGTCGGGCACCTGCCGCTGGCCGCTGACGGCCCGCCCTGCGACTGCGGGCGGCGCGGCTGCCTCACCGCGCTCCTCGGCGTGGACGCGGTGATCGGCCGGCTGCTGCCGGACGCCGGGCCGGTCACCGACCACCTGCCGGAGATCGAACGGATCCAGGCCCTGGCCCGCGCCGGGGACGAGCCGGTACGGACCGGGCTCACCGAGATCGGCCGGCTGCTCGGGCAGGCGGCGTCGGTGCTGTCCGGGCTGCTCGACCCGGAGGTGGTGGTGGTCGGTGGCCACCTGGCGGCGCTCGCGCCGTGGATGCTGCCGGCCGCCCACGCCGAACTGGCCGCCCGCACACCCGTCCCGCCCGGCGTACGGCTGGAGGCCAGCACGCTCGGGTCCGCGGCCGGCGCGCTGGGCGGGGCCACCGCCGCACTGGCCACAGTGGAGGCGGGACGCCTGCCCGCCGGATGACCCCTTGACCGCACCGGCCGGAAGGTGTCAACCTCGGTAGCGCCGCGTTCCGGGACCGGGCAACCTGCGAAGCGGCGTGTTTCTCGGCGGTTGTCGAAGCGCTTCACCACCGCTCCGGGCCGACATCGCCGCCCCCACCACCACCCCTTTTCGCGTACGCGCCGCATCACCGGCCCGTTCGTCGAAGCGCTTCGACGAACGGGTGGCGGCCCGGACGCCGACCGGAGGCGCCCACCATGACCGACCCCGTCCCCCACCGTCTCGACGACCTGCTGGCCCGGCTCACCCTGCCGGAGAAGCTCGGCCTGCTGCACCAGTGGCAGGCGCCGGTGCCCCGGCTCGGCCTGCGCGCGTTCCGCACCGGCACCGAGGCGCTGCACGGCGTCGCGTGGCTCGGCACCGCCACCGTCTTCCCGCAGGCGATCGGCCTGGCCGCGAGCTGGAACCCGGACCTGATCCGGGCGGTCGGGGCCGCCGTCGGCGACGAGGTACGCGTCAAGCACCGGGCCGACCCGGACCGCGTCGGCCTCAACGTGTGGGCGCCGGTGGTCAACCCGCTGCGCGACCCCCGATGGGGGCGCAACGAGGAGGGCTGGTCCGAGGATCCGTGGCTGACCGGCCGGCTCGCCACCGCGTACGCGCTGGGGCTGCGCGGTGACCACCCGATCCGGCTGCGGACCGCGCCGACGCTCAAGCACTTCCTCGGCTACAACAACGAGACCGACCGGGCCACCACCTCCAGCGACCTGCCGCCGCGCGTGCTGCACGAGTACGAGCTGCCGGCGTTCCGTGCTCCCCTGGCGGCAGGCGCGGCGGTGGCGGTGATGGCGTCGTACAACCTGGTCGACGGCGTACCGGCGCACCTGAGCCCACTGATCGAGGGTGAGCTGCGCGGCTACGCCGACGACGAGATCA
Organism: Micromonospora sp. AB353; assembly: GCF_049538395.1. Lineage (NCBI taxonomy): Bacteria > Bacillati > Actinomycetota > Actinomycetes > Micromonosporales > Micromonosporaceae > Micromonospora > Micromonospora sp. AB353. Next base: position 36,053 of record NZ_JBMVFV010000044.1, read on the forward strand.
TGGTGGTCGGTGACGCCGGGGCGGTCGGCAACATCGCCGGCGTGCAGGAGTACCTGCCCGACCACGTGGCCGGCTTCGCCGCCGCGCTGCGCGCCGGGATCGACAGCTTCACCGAGGACGACGAGGACAGCAGCCCCACAGTGGAACGTCTCACCGAGGCGCTGGCGCGCGGGCTGATCGAGCCCTCCCACGTGGACCGGGCGGTGCGGCGGATCCTGTCCGTGCGGTCGCGGCTGGGCGACCTGGCCCCGGACCCCCACGACGACGTGCCGCCGGACACGCTCGACAGCCTCGCCCACCGGGAACTCGCCCGGGAGGCCGCCCGCCAGTCGGTGGTGCTGCTGCGCAACGACGGTCTGCTGCCGCTGCGCCCCGGCACCCGGGTCGCGGTGCTCGGCCCGCTCGCCGACACCGTGCTCACCGACTGGTACAGCGGCACCCCGCCGTACGCGATCAGCCCGTACGCCGGGGTGCTCGGACGGCTGCCCGCGGTGACCACCCACCCCGGCACCGACCGGATCACCCTGCACGTCGGTGACCGGGCGGTACGCCTCGACGACGGCCCGCTGGCGCTCGGCGGCACGGCGGCCGAGTTCGACGTGGTCGACTGGGGGCAGGACGTGGTGGCGCTGCGCGCCGTGGACACCGGCCGGTACGTCGGCGCCGACGACACCGGGGCGCTCGTCGCCGACCGCGACGGACCGGGCGGCTGGGTGGTACGCGAGACGTTCCGCCTGCACCACCGGCCCGACGGCACCGCGCTGCTGCACCACCTCGCCACCGGCCGGCACGTCGGCGTCACATCTGACGGACGGCTGAGCGTCGCCACCGGCGACCCGGCCGTGTTCACCGTGACGCTGCTCGTCGACGGTGCCGCCGCTGCCGCCGCGCTCGCGGCCGCCGCCGACGTGGCGGTGGTGGTGCTCGGCAACCACCCGATGGTCAACGGCCGGGAGACCGAGGACCGCGCCGACCTGGCGCTGCCCACCGGCCAGGCGGAACTGCTGCGGGCCGTGCACGCCGCGAACCCGCGTACCGTGCTGGCGCTGACCAGCAGCTACCCGTACGCGGTGGGCTGGGCGCAGGAGCACGTGCCGGCCGTGCTGTGGAGCGCCCACGGTGGACAGGAGCACGGCAACGGGCTGGCGGACGTGCTGCTCGGCGCCGCCGACCCGGGCGGGCGGCTCACCCAGACCTGGTACGCCGACGCCGCCGAACTGCCCGACCTGCTCGACTACGACGTCATCGGCGCCGACGCCACCTACCTGTACCACCGGGGTGAGCCGCTGTACCCGTTCGGGCACGGGCTCAGCTACGCCACGTTCGACTACGCTGACCTCCGGTTGAGCACCACCACGGCGCACGCCGGCGAGGAGGTGGAGGTGAGCGTCGAGGTCACCAACACGGGCCGCCGCCCGGGCACCGAGGTCGTGCAGCTCTACACCCGGCAGCGGCGCTCCCGGGTCAAGCAGCCGCTGCGGCAGTTGCGCGACTTCGCCCGCGTCACGCTCGACCCCGGCTGCGCCACCCGCGTGACGCTGCGCCTGCGTACCGCCGATCTGGCCTGGTGGGACGAGACCCGCGCCGCGATGGTGGTGGAGGACGCCGTCCACTCCGTGCTCGTCGGCCGGTCCGCGCGCGACATCCGGCTCGCCGGCACGCTGACCGTGACCGGCGGCGACGCCACCGCCGAGCCGGCGGACTCCCGCATCGGAGCGGCCCGGTGAGCGGGCGCACCCCGGGTGAGCAGGTCACCATCGCCGACGTGGCCCGCCACGCCGGGGTGGCCGCCAGCACCGTGTCGTACGTGCTCAGCGGCAAACGCACCATCTCGGCCACCACCCGCGGACGGGTGCTCGCCAGCGTCCGCGCGCTGGGCTACCACCCGCACGCCGGGGCCCGCGCGCTGGCCAGCCGCAAGGCGAACGTGATCGCGCTGGTGCTGCCGCTGCGTACCGGCATGCAGGTACCCGTGGTGATGCGCTTCGCCACCGCAGTGGTCACCACCGCCCGCCGCCACGACCACGACGTGCTGCTGGTCACCGCCGACGAGGGACCGGCCGGGCTGCACCGCATCGCCGGCAGCGCGCTCGTCGACGGCGTGCTGCTGATGGACGTGGAGCTGGAGGACTCCCGGGTGCCGCTACTGCGGGAGCTGGCGCTGCCGGGTGTCCTGATCGGGCACCCCGCCGACAGCACCGGGCTGGCCTGCGTGGACCTCGACTTCCGGCGCGCCGGTGAGCTGTGCGTGGAACACCTGGCCGCCGCCGGGCACCGGCGGATCGCGCTGCTCGGCGCCCCGGCGGCGGTCTACGACCGGGGCACCGGGTTCGCCCACCGCACCCGCTCCGGGGTACGCGCCGCCGCCGAGCGGCTCGGCGTCGACGCGGTGACCCGCCCCTGCGAGGAGGGACCGGCCGCGGTACGCCGCGATCTGGAGGCGCTGCTCGCCGACCACCCGGACGTCACCGGGCTGGTGGTGCAGAACGAATCGGCCGTCGGGCCGGTGCTCGCCACGCTGCCGCTGCTGGGCCGCCGGGTGCCGCGCGACGTGTCGGTGGTCGCGATCTGCCCGGACGAGCTGGCCGAACAATCAGGGCTCACCTGCGTACCGGTGCCCGCCGAGGAGGTCGGCCGGCAGGCGGTGGCGTTGCTGATGCGGCGGTTGAGCGGCGAGGGAGTGCCGGAGGTGACGTTGCTGGAACCGCACCTGACCGTGCGGGACACCAGCGCCCCCCGGTGACGGCGCACCGCATCCACGACACCGCACCGGCCGGCGACTGGACGGACGCGTTCCTCACCGGCAACGGCGAGCTGGGACTGATGGTCCACGGGCGGCCGCACGCGGAACGGATCGTGGTGAACCACCACCGGCTCGTCCTGCCGAACGGCACCCGGGACGCCCGCGCGCCCGAGCTGGCCGGCCGGATGCCGCACATCCGCGCGCTGGTGCTCGCCGGACGCCGGGCCGAGGCCGCCCGGCTGCTCACCGGCGGCCGGGAACTGGAGTGGACCCAGTCGTTCCACCCCGGGTACGCGCTCACCGTCGACGCCGCGCCCGGACCGGTACGCGACTACCGGCGCGATACCGACTTCACCACCGGGGAGGTGACCGTCGAATGGTCGGGCGGGCGGCGGCGCTGCTTCGCGTCCCGCGCCGACGGTGTCGCGGTGCTGCACCTCGACCAGGGCGACTGCGTGGTGGGGGCGACGGGTGAGCTGCCCGGCAAGCCGGCCGACGTGCTGTACGAGCACGCCGCGTACCGCCGCGACGGGCTGGTGTTCCTGCGCGTACGCGCCCGCTACCCCGACGCCGGCGGCGCGTGGGGGTTCGAGGGGCTGACGCTGCTGCGCGGCGACGTGACCGTCGACGGCGACCGGGTGCGGGTACGCGGACCGGCGCTGCTCAGCACGCTCGTGGACCGGCCGGACGCGCCGCCGTGGCGTACCCGGGCGTCGGAACGACGGCTCGCCGCGCTCGCCGGGGACTACGGCACGCTGCTGGCGCGGCACGTGCCGCGTCATCGCGGCCCGTACACCCGGGTCGGCCTGGACCTCGGCGTGGCCGCCGCCGACCGGGCGCTACCAGTCGGTGAGCTGCTGGCCCGGCAGGCCGCCGCGCCGGACCGGCTGGACCCGGTGCTGCTGGAACGGCTGTTCCACTCCGGCCGGTACCTGCTGTTCAGCGCGGCCGGGGTGCTGCCGCCCCGGCTGACCGGGCTGTGGCTGGGCTCCTGGGACGCGGCGTGGGCCGGTGACTTCACCACCGACGCGAACCTGAACCTGCAACTGGCGGGTGCGAACGTGGGCGCGCTGCCGGAGGTGACAGCGGCGCACGCCCGGCTGGTCGCCGCCCAGGTGGACCACTGGCGCGCCAACGCCCGCGCCGTGTACGGGGCACGCGGCCTGCTGGCGCCCAGCCGCACCGACGGCGAGCACGGGCACCTGTTCCACGTCCACCCCGACTGGCCGTTCACCGCGTGGCTCGCCGGGGCGGACTGGCTGCTGCACCCGCTGCACGAACACCACCTGGTCACCGGTGAGCCGCTGGGCGAGGTGGCCGGCTGGCTGGCCGAGGTGGCGGACTTCTTCGCCGACGTGCTGACCGCAGTGGACGGGCGGCCGGCGCTGGTGCCGTCGTACTCGCCGGAGACCGGCCCGTACGACGGCACCGGCCGGACCGCGCCGGTCGCAATCAACGCCACCATGGACGTCGCGGCGGCCCGGCACGCGCTGCGGCTGGCCGCCGAGGTGACCGGCGAGGACCGGTGGGCCGAGGTGCGGCCGCCGGACTACCTGGTAGACGGGCGCGGCGCGCTCGCCGAGTGGGCGTGGCCCGGCAGCACCGGCGACGAGGACCACAGGCATGTCAGCCACCTGTATCCGGTGTGGCCGCTGCACGACATCGACAGGGACGACACCCCGGAGCTGGCCGTCGCCGCCCATCGGGCGCTGACGCTGCGCGGCGACGAGAACCGGTCCGCGCACGGCAGCCTGCACCGGGCGCTGGCGGCGGCACGGCTGCGCGACGGCGACCTGGTCGCGGCGAACCTGCGCAAGATCCTCGGCGCGGACATGTTCTTCCGGTCGCTGATGAGCGCGCACAACCCGGGCCGGACCACGTACAACGCCGACGCCGCGCACGCGCTCCCGGCGGTGCTGATCGAGTCGCTGGTGCAGTCGCGCCCGGGGACGCTGCGGCTGCTCCCCGCGCCGTTACCGGGCCTGCCCTCGGGCACGCTGCGCGGCGTCACCTGCCGGGGCCGGGTCGTCGTCGAGGAGCTGACCTGGGCGCCGGGCCGGGTGCGGGCGCGACTGGCGTCGCCGGTGGCGCAGCGCGTCGTCGTGCACGCGCCCGGCGGCCACCGTGCGGTGGATCTGGCCCCGGACCGGCCGTACGAGGTGGCGTTCGGCTAGAGGTTGTCGGGCTGGTGCAGCGCCGGGTGACTCTCGCCCGGTGCGGCGTACCAGGGCGGGGCGTCGTCGGTGAGCGCGGTGCCGATCCGCAGCCGCGCCCAGTCGTCCAGGTCGGGCAGCGCATCCGGGGCGAACCAGGCCACCGCCAGCGACTCGTCGCCGTCGGCGGTCGGCGCCCCGCCGACCGCCCGGCAGCGGAACCAGATGTTCAGGTATTCGCAGGCGTCGCCGTTGGGGTACACCACCGGGTGGGTGGCGACACCGGCGAGCCGGTCGATCGCCACCTTGACGCCGGTCTCCTCGTGGACCTCCCGCACCAGCGCGTCGGCCGGCTGCTCGCCCGGGTCGACGGTGCCGGCCGGGACCGACCAGCGGCCGTTGTCGCCCCGGCGGGCCAGCAGCACGCGTCCCGCGTCGTCGGTGACCACGCCGCTGACGCCGTACAGCATGAGCAGGTCGTGGCCGACGTGGCGGCGCAGCCGGGTGATGTAGGGCGAGACGGCCATGCCGAGCAGGCTACCGGCGGTCCTGCCGGTGCCGCCGGACCATGCCCTCGGCCAGCGCCGCACCGTCGAGGTCACCGGCGGCCAGCCTTGTGGCGACGGTACGGCGCACCATCCGGTCGGCCAGCGCGGGTGCGTGCCGGGCCAGCGCCAGTTCGATCCGGCCGCGCCGGGTGGTGGCCACGTCCCGTGGCGCGCGCCGGGCGGTGGCGGCGCGCAGGATCGCCGACACCACCCCCTCGACCGGCTCCGGGCGGGACACCCCGCTCAGCGACAGCCCGGCCGCCACAGTGCTGTCGTGGATCGGGGAGGCGACCATGCTCGGGTAGACGACGCTGACGCCCACGTGGGTGCCTACTTCGTGGCGCAGCGCGTCGGCGTACGCGACGAGCGCCCGCTTGCTGACCCCGTACGCGGCTGCGAGGGGCAGCGGCAGCACCGCCATCCGGCTGGCCACGAAGATCACCCGGCCCCGGGACGCCTCCAGGGCCGGCATCGCGGCGGCGGTGGTGCGCCAGGCGGCGAGCAGGTTCACCTCGATCTGGCGGCGTACCACCTCGTCCGGGGGCAGCTCGGCGGGCGCGGGCCCGCCCACACCGGCGTTGTTGATCAGCAGGTCCAGCCCGCCGAGCCGCTCGACCGCGGCGGCCACCGCCGGTGGCGTCGCGGCCGGGTCGGTCAGGTCGACGCCGAGTACCGGCGGTGTGGCGTCGGGGTCGGCGTGCAGGTCCAGCCCGACCACGTGGGCGCCGGCGGCGGTGAGCGCGGCGCCCAGGTGCTGCCCGAACGTGCCCCGGGCGCCGGTGACCAGCACCCGACGCCCGGCCAGCCCGCTCACCGGGTCGGTCCGCTGCGGGCCGGCGGCCGGTTCCCGGCCTGCCGCGCTCATCGTCCCGCTCCCGCGCGGCGCCGGCCGGCGGCCAGTTCGCGGCCCAGTTCGGCCAGGTAGACGTCGAAGTCGACGCGCATGTGCGGGCGGCGCTGCCCCCATCGGGCGGTGGCGGCGCGCAGTTCCTCGCGGCAGGCGGCGGCCTGCCGGGCCGGTTCCGGTGGCGTCCAGGTGCCGGCCAGTCGCGCGGCCACCAGGCGGGCCTGCGCCTCGACCAGGGGGAAGGCCGCGCCGGTGGACTGCATGAGCCCGACGAACGCCAGACCGGGGGCGTCCAGGTGGAACACGTGCCGGTACAGCGGCAGCCGGTCGGCGCCGTCGCCGAGCAGCGCCGGGTCGAGGAACGGCATCTCGACCCGGTAGCCGGTGCACCAGACGACCAGGTCGACATCGTCGTGGCGGCCGTCGGTGAACTCGACCCGGTCGCCGTCGAAGCGGGCGATGCCGGGCCGGGCCTGGATGTCGCCGTGGGTGAGCCGGGACAGCAGCGCGTCGGACAGCGTCGGGTGGTCCTGGAGGAAGCCGTGCGCCGGTGCTGGTAGCCCGTACCGGGTGGGCGGCCCGACCGCAGTGGTGATCATGGTCTGGCTGATCCGCTGGCGCAGCCGCCAGGGCAGCCGGCGGGCCAGTGCGCCGTTGAGCGTGTCCGACGGGCGGCCGAGCAGGTACTTGGGCACCACCCAGACGCCGCGGCGCAGCGACAGCAGCGTCCGTTCGGCGGCGTACGAGGCGTCGACGGCGATGTCCATGGCGGAGTTTCCGCCGCCGACCACCAGGACACGGCGGCCGGCGAGCTGCTCCGGGCCGCGGTAGTCGTGGCTGTGCATCTGCTCGGCGGTGCACTCGCCCGGGTACGGCTCGGGCCGCTTCGGCACCCGGTTGTGCCCGTTGGCGACCACCACCGCCTCGACGTCGACAGCGACCGGGCCGTCCGGTCCGGTGGCGCGCACCCGCCAGCCGTCGGCGGTGCGGGTGACCCGCTCGACGGTGTGCCGCAGCCGTACCGCCTCGCGCAGCCCGAACCGGTCCGCGTAGTCGCCGAGGTAGCCGGCGACGCGGGTGTGGTCGGGGTAGTCGGGCCAGTCGGCGGGCATCGGGTGGTCGGCGAACTCGGTGCGCCCCTTGCTGGTGTTCAGGTGCAGCGTGCGGTACGCGGGCGAGCCGGGTGCGCCGTACACCCAGAGGCCGCCGAGCGTGTCCGCCGCCTCGAACGCCACCGCCGGGACACCGGCGTCGGCGAGCGCCTTGAGCGTGGCCAGCCCGGCGGCTCCGGCGCCGACGACAGCGACCCTGGGTGTGGCCATACCCGCCTCCTTAATCCAACGACCGATGGATAATCCCCGGAGCGCGGGCCGGCGTCAAGGGCGGGTGCCTCCCGGGCCGCCGGCGTACAGCGCGTCGAGGAACCGGTGCACGAACGCCCGGAACTCCCGGCGCTCCCGCGCCCCCGAACCGGTCCCGGCGGCGATCGCCACCACGTGCCCGTGCACCGCCCAGACCAGGGAACGCACCGTCACGTGCGGGGTCGGCTCGGTCAGCGCGCCGGCTCCGGACGCCGCCACCAGCAGTTCCTCGACCAGCCCGTACAGCGGGGCGGCGTAGCGGCGGTCCAGTTCGCCGTGCCGCTGCGGCTCCAGCCAGCGGCGCAGCCACAGCGCTGTCGTCTCCGGCCGGTCCTCCAGGAAGTCGACGAACACGTCGACCAGGTCGTGCAGCGCGCGCAGCGCATCCTGCGGACCCGCTGCCAGGGCCGCCCGGGCACGTTCCCCGGCCGCCTCGATCACCTCCCGCTCGGCGCTGAACACCCGGGCGAAGCAGGCGTCGTAGAGCTGCGCCTTGGTGCCCGTGTGATGCACGACGGTGGCCGCGTCCACGCCCGCCGCGGCGGCGACGTCGCGGACGCTCACCGCGTCGAAGCCCCGTTCGGCGAACAACGCGGTGGCGGCGGCGAGCACCAGGTCACGGGTCGGCCGCTGGTCGTCGCGGCGGGGCCGGCCCGGACGGCGGCGGGGCGTGGTCATCCGGCCATTGTTACCCCTACAATCCAGCAACCGTTGGATTGGGGGGCGGCGCGCCCCGAGGACAGGAGACCGCCATGACCGGGCTGGATCAGCGCTCCGACGCGGTCACCCTGCCGCGCGGCCCGCTCGCCGGGTTCGCCACCGGCTCGCTCGGCATGGGCGTGTGGGTCACCGTGCCCGGGCTGCTGCTGCTCTACTTCCTGACCGACGTGCTGGCCGTCGCGCCGTGGCTCGCCGGGCTCACGCTGCTGCTGCCGAAGATCGCCGACGTGCTGCTGCACCCGTGGATCGGGCACCGCTGCGACGTGGAGCAGGCCCGCCGGGGCCACCGCCGCCGGCTGCTGCTGGCCGGATGCGCGCTGCCGCTGGCGTTCGCCGCCCTGTTCGCGGTGCCCGGCGGCCTCACCGGCGCCGCCGCGGCCGGCTGGGTGGCGGTGTTCTTCGTCGTCGGCAACCTGCTGTTCGCCGCGTACCAGGTGCCCTACCTGGCGACCCCGGCGGACCTGCGGATCGGCTACCACGAGCGGACCCGCCTGATGGCGTTCCGGATGGTGGTGCTGACGCTCGGCATCCTGGTCTCCGGGCTGCTCGCGCCGCTGCTGGCCGGCGGTGACGACGCCACCCGCGACGGTTATCTGCGGATGGGGGTGGTGCTGGCGGCCGGGATGCTCGCCGCGATGCTGGTCGGTGTCGCCGGGATCGGCCGGCTGCGCCGCACCGCCGCCGACACGGCCCCGCCGCACGGCCCGGGCGGGTGGCGGGCGCTGGCGGCGAGCCTGCGGGACCGGCAGTTCCGCTGGCTGGTCGGCGCGTACCTGGCCATGTCCACCACCACCCACCTGGTACTCGCCGGGGTGCCCTACTACGCCGAGTACGAGCTGGGCCGTCCCGGTCTCACCACGGTGCTGGTGGCCGCGTTCGTCGCACCGGCGCTGCTGGTCACCCCCGGCTGGCTGGCGGTGGCGCGGCGGATCGGCAAGCAACGTGCCCTGCTCGCCGGGCAGGCCGCGTTCGCCGCCGGGTCGCTGGTGCTGGCGATCGGCCGTCCCGCCGGGCTGCCGGTGCTGGTGGCAGCCGTGGCGGTGCTGGGGGTGGCGTTCGCCGGCATGCAGCTGCTGCCGTTCTCGATGCTGCCCGACGTGATCCGCGCGGCCGGCGGCACCGAGCGGGCCGGCACGTACACCGGGGTGTGGACCGCCACCGAGGCCACCGGCGCCGCGCTGGGCCCCTACGCGTACGCGCTGTGCCTCGCCGCAGGCGGGTTCGTGGCCTCGACCGCCGGGCAGACCGTGACCCAGTCCCCGGCCGCGCTGGACGCGCTGCGCTACGGCTTCGGGCTGCTGCCCGCCGCCGTGATGGTGGTCGCGGTGCTGCTGCAACGCCGCTACACCCTCGACGGCACGGCCCGCGCGGACGCGGCCCACTAGACTTCGCCCCCGATGGACGCCGAGCCCGCCACCGACACCCGACCCTGCGCCCACTGCGGACGCGACGTGCCGCAGCGCGTCGGCGCGGGCCGCCCGTTCCGCTACTGCCGGGACAACGACGGCGCCTGCCAGCGGGCCGCCCGCAACTCGCGGATGCGTCACCGCAACTCCCCCGGCCTGCCCGGGCAGGTGGCGCGCACCTGGGAGGCGGTGGACCGGCTCGACCAGATCGTGGAGACGCTCACCGAGGCGCTGCACGCCGAGCTGTCCCCTGCGGGTGTGGAGCGGCAGCTCGCCGAGCTGCGCGCGGAAACCGCCGCGCAGGTGGCCGCGGCGCACGCCGAACGCGACGAGGCCCGCCGCGAGGCCGAGGACGCGACCGCGGCGTCGGCCCGCGACCGGCAGCAGGCCCGCGCCGCGTACGCCGACCGC
>NZ_JBMVFV010000045.1:0-45500 GCF_049538395.1 Micromonospora sp. AB353
CGCCCGCGCGGCCGCCGGCAAGGTCGGCGACCCGCGGGTACGCGCCGCACTGCTGCTCCAGGTCTCCTCGGCGCAGCGGCAGTACGAGTCGGCCGCCCGCGCCGCCGACCGGGCCGTGGCCCAGGTGCAGCGCGGCGTCGCCGGCCTGAACAGCGCCGTCGGCGCGCTGTCGGCCGCGCAACGACTTCAGGCCCAGCAGGCGTACGACCTGGCGAAGGCGACAGTGGACGCGTTGACGTTGCGCGCGCCGATCGCCGGTGTGGTGCAGCCGGGCGGCACCCGGTCGGCGGCACCGGCCGACCTGGCCGGGCTGCTCGGTGCGGCGGGTGGCGCCGGGGTGCCCGGTCTCGACCCGTCGGCGCTGGGCGGTGGCGGGCAGGGCGGGCCGCCGCCGGGGGTGGACGACGCGATCCCGGCCGGTGGCCGGGTCACCGCCGGCACGGCGGTACTCACCGTGGTGGACATCGGCCGGCTCGGCCTGCTCGCCGAGGTGGACGAGACCGACGTGCTGCTGGTCCGGGCCGGGGTGCCCGCGTCGGTCGAGCTGGACGCGGTGACCGGCGCGACGTACGACGCCACGGTGCGGTCGGTGGACGTGCTGCCGACCAACTCGGCGCGGGGTGGCGTCACCTACCGGGTCCGGCTCGACCTGGGCGCCGGCCGCCTCGGTGAGGCCGAGGCCGCTCCGGCGCCCCGCCCCGGCATGAACGCCGTCGTACGGCTGCGCGTGCGGGAGGCAGCCGACGCGGTGGCGGTACCGGCGTCGGCCGTGTTCTCCACCGACGGGCGGGACGCGGTCTGGGTGCTGCGCGACGGCCGGGCCGACCGGGTGCCGGTGACGGTGGGCGTGCAGGGGCAGGACCTGGTGCAGATCGTCGACGGCGTACGAGCCGGTGACCGGGTGGTGGTGCGCGGCGCCGACCAGGTGCGCGACGGCCAGGAACTGCGGTGACCGTACCGGCGGTCGAGGCGGTCGACGTCTGGCGCACGTACGAGCTGGACGGCGTCTCGGTGTCCGCGCTGCGCGGGGTGTCGCTCACCATCGACCAGGGCGAGTACGTGGCGGTGATCGGCCCGTCCGGCTCGGGCAAGTCGACGCTCATGCACCTGCTCGGCGGGCTGGACCGGCCCAGCGGCGGCCGGCTGGTGATCGGCGGGCGGGACGTGACCACACTCACCGCGCCGGAGCTGGCGACGCTGCGCAACGAGACCATCGGCTTCGTGTTCCAGGCGTTCCACCTGCTGGCCCGTACGTCGGCAGTGGACAACGTGGCGTTGCCGCTCGTCTACCGGGGTGTCGGGGCGCGGCAGCGGCGGGAGCGGGCGGCGGCGATGCTGGGCCGGGTCGGGCTCGGCCACCGGCTGCACCACCGGCCCAACCAGCTCTCCGGCGGCGAGCAGCAGCGGGTGGCGATCGCCCGGGCGCTTGTCACCGAACCGGCGGTGCTGCTCGCCGACGAGCCGACCGGCAACCTCGACAGCGCCACCGGCGAGGCGGTGCTGGAACTGCTGGAACAGTTGAACGCCGAGTCCGGGGTGGCGTTGGTGATGGTGACCCACGACCAGGAGGTGGCCGCCCGGGCACACCGGCGCATCGCGGTACGGGACGGACTCATCCGGTCCGACAGCCTTCATGATCGACCGCCGTCGGACGGCTCCGGCGTACCTGCGACACTGGACCCCGCTCCCAGCGCGGAGCCCCGGTCCGCGTCCGGAAGCGGCCCGGGGCACCCGCCCGGTGGCCCCGGTGGCGCCACCGGGGCCACCGGGCGCCTTCCGCGCAGCGGGGGCGACGCCGGATGAGGCTGGCCGAGGCGTGGCGGGTGGCGTCGGACGCGCTGCGGGCCAACCGGATGCGCAGCCTGCTGACCATGCTCGGGGTGATCATCGGGGTGGCCTCGGTGGTGATCCTGGTAGCCATCGGCACCGGCACGAAACAGCAGGTCGAGCAGCAGGTCGAAGGGCTCGGCTCGAACCTGCTGCTGGTGGTGCCGGGCCGGATCGAGGTGGGCACCGCGCCGGTGGTCTCGCCGCTGGACCTCAGCGACGCGGACGCGGTCTCCCGGGTGGTCGGCGACCCCGGCCGGGTCGCCGTCACGGTGGCCTCCGGCGCGACCGCGCGGGCCGGCAACCGGTCCGACTTCACCACCGTGCAGGGCGTCCTGGAGACCACCCCGTCGGTGTTCACCAGGTCGCTGTCACGGGGCCGCTACCTCACCGGGGCGGACGTGGACACCAGCCGCCGGGTGGCGGTGCTGGGCGACTCGGTGGCCCGGGCGCTCTTCCCCGACCGGGATCCGCTCGGCCAGCAGGTCACGCTGGCCGGGGTGCGGTTCCGGGTGATCGGCGTGTTCGCCCCGCTCGGGCAGAGCCTCGGCGTGGACCGGGACGACGAGGTGCACGTACCGGTGACGGCGGCGCAACGGCTCTGGGGCACCCAGCGCATCGACGGCATCGCGGTGAAGGCGCCGGACCGGGAGCGGATCGACGAACTCGGTGACCGGATCGTCGCGGAGCTGTCCCGCCGGCACCCGGACACCGAGTTCAGCGCCGTCACCCAGCGGCAGATCCTCGGCGTGCTCGGCGACATCCTGGGCGTGCTCACCGGCGTACTGGCCGCCATCGCGGGCATCTCGCTGCTGGTCGGCGGCGTCGGCGTCTCCAACATCATGCTGGTCTCGGTACGCGAGCGGACCCGCGAGATCGGCCTGCGCAAGGCGGTCGGCGCCCGCCCTCGCGACATCGGCGTGCAGTTCCTGCTGGAGGCGGTGCTGCTCACCTCGGTCGGCGGCCTGACCGGGATGGCGCTGGGCGTGGGCACCGCGCTGCTCGTGGACGCGTTCTCGCCGATTCCGGCGGCGATCACCTGGTGGTCGCTGGCGCTGGCGTTCGGCGTCTCCGCAGCGGTCGGCATCGTCTTCGGCGTGGTGCCGGCGCAGCGGGCCGGACGGCTCGACCCGGTGGTGGCGCTGCGCGCCGAGTAGGAGATGGTGCTGCGCGCGGAGCACCGGGCGGCGTCGCCCGCCCGGCAGCCGGATCGGACGAGACACCCGTCCGGGCGAAAAAGCCCTGGTGGACATCGGGTGAACGGCTGCCTCGCCATGATCAAAGGGTGGAAGGGATCGCGCAGGTCACAGCCGTCCCGCTACCGTACTGGTTACACGCGCGTCGCTCGTCGAGGCGGGAACACCTGCCCGGTGACACGCGCCGGGCACGGGAATGGGTCGGTGAGCCATGGCCGGGTCGCAGTCCGACGCACGGCTGTCGGATGTCAGGTTCCTGACCGTCGCCGAGGTGGCGACGGTCATGCGGGTCTCCAAGATGACCGTCTACCGCCTCGTGCACAGCGGTGAGCTGACCGCGGTACGGGTCGGCCGGTCGTTCCGGGTGCCCGAGCACGCCGTGCACGAATACCTCCGGGGCGCCTTCCAGGAGTCCGCCTGAGCCCTCGGCGCACCGGTCCGCCGAGTGCGACGAAAAGGGGCATCGACGGGGGCGCGTTGGTCCTGCTGACGCACTCCGGTTAGGCTGGGCCACGACCGTGACCGCTCTCTGGTGTGCCCTGCCCACCACGCTGGTCCGGTCCGTTGTCCGCAAGCGGTCACGGCGCCACCCGTGGTGGTGCCGTCCGGTCCGCCCCGCACGTTGCATCGAAAGGCTGTCGTATGGGCTCGGTGGTCAAGAAGCGCCGCAAGCGCATGGCTAAGAAGAAGCACCGCAAGCTGCTGCGCAAGACCCGCGTCCAGCGTCGCCGTCTCGGCAAGTGACCGGGGCCGGGCAGCAGCCCGGCACCGGCACCACTTGCCAACTGTCGACCCTCGGAGGCTCAGGTGATCAGGCCGCGGACGTCCCGGCTCGATCCCGCCTGCCGCGCTAGGCGCACGACATGACCCCCGGTGACACCTCCGGTGCCCCGGGGGTCGTCGTCGTCACCGGGGTCGGCCGCTGGCTCGGCGCCCACGTGGCCGCCCGGCTCGCCGCCGACGAGCGGATCGAACGCGTCATCGGGGTCGACCCGGCACCACCCAACCCCGAGCTGACCGACCTGCTCTCCGACGTCGAACGCATCCGCCTGGACCTCGACTCGCTCGGCGGCCTCCTGCACGACCTCGACGTCGACACCGTGGTGCACCTGGCGCTCGTCACCGCCCCCGACCCGCAGCAGGGCGGCCGGGCGGGGATGAAGGAACAGAACGTCATCGGCACCATGCAGCTGCTCGCCGCCGCGCAACGCGCGCCCCGGCTGCGCAAGCTCGTGGTCCGCTCGTCCACCGCCGCGTACGGGGTGTCGTTCCGCGATCCGGCCGTCTTCACCGAGGAGACCGAGCCGCGCGAGGTGCCGCGCGGCGGTTTCGGCCGCGACATCCTCGACATCGAGGGGTACGTCCGCGGGTTCCGCCGCCGCAGGCCCGACGTCACCGCGACGGTGCTGCGCTTCGCCCCGTTCATCGGGTACGCCGCCGACACCACGCTCACCCGCTACTTCTCCCAGCCCGTGGTGCCCACCGTCTTCGGCCGCGACCCGCGCCTGCAGTTCGTGCACTTCGACGACGCTTTGGAGGTGCTGCACCGGTCCGTCGCCGAGGACCACCCGGGCACGTACAACGTCGCCGGGCCGGGGGTGCTGTCACTGTCGCAGGCGATCCGCCGGGCCGGCCGGGTAGCGGTGCCGGTGCTGGAACCGGGCCTGGCCGGGGTCGCCGCGATCGCCCGCAGTCTGGGCTTCGGCCGGTACGGCTTGGATCAGGTGGACCTCTTCGTGCACGGTCGGGTGGTGGACACCAGCCGACTGGAGCGGGAGTACGGCTTCACGCCCCGCTCGACCGCCGCCGCGTTCGAGGACTTCATCCGCGCCCACCACGGCGGCGTCGTGGTCACCCGCGACCAGCTCGCCGCCGCCGAGCAGTTGGTGCTGGAGAGCATCAGGCAGGTCCGCTCGACCGTCCGGGAGCGTTCGTGAGCAGCCCCGACGAGCGGCGTGACGGGCGCTTCGACGTACCGCTGGGTGTGCCGGATCCGGGCGCGGAGCCGGCGCGGCGCAACGGGCACCGCCGGGTGACCGCGCCGTCCGCCCGCCCTGCCGCGCCGCCGGACGAGCCGGACACCTCCGCCGACGAGCCGGGCGCGGCTGCCGAGCCGGGCGTTCCGGGCCCGGCCACGCCGCACCAGCCGGCGAAGAAGACAGTGGCGAAGAAGACGGTCGCCAAGAAAGCGGTGGCGAAGAAGACCGTCGCGCCGCAGGCCCCCGCGGACGAGGCGTCGACCGGGAACGCGCCGTCGGGTCCGGCGGTGGCCGACCGGCCGGGGGACCACTGGGACCGCAGGGTGGCCCAGGCGCTGGCATTTCTGCGGCGGCGGCTCGCCGGTGACTACGAGGTCGACGAGTTCGGCTTCGACCCCGACCTGACCGACGCGGTGGTCCACCCGCTGGTCCGGCTGCTCTACCGGGACTGGTTCCGCACCGAGGTCAGCGGCATCGAGCACGTACCGGACGAGGGTGCCGGTCTCGTCGTCGGCAACCACTCCGGCACCGTGGCGCTCGACGCGCTGATCCTCTCCACCGCGCTGCACGACCGGCACCCGGCGCACCGCTACCTGCGGCTGCTCGGCGCCGACCTGGTCTTCCGGATGCCCGTCGTCTCCGAGATCGCCCGGAAGACCGGCGGCACCGTCGCCTGCAACCCGGACGCGGAGCGGCTGCTCGGCAACGGGGAACTGGTGGGCGTGTTCCCGGAGGGCTTCAAGGGCGTCGGCAAGCTCTACGCCGACCGCTACAAGCTCCAGCGCTTCGGGCGGGGCGGGTTCGTCTCCGCCGCGCTGCGCACCGGTACGCCGATCGTGCCGGTCGCGATCGTCGGCGGCGAGGAGATCTACCCGATGCTCGCCGACATCAAGCCGCTGGCCCGGCTGCTCAAACTGCCGTACTTCCCGGTCACGCCGACGTTCCCCTGGCTGGGGCCGCTGGGCATGGTGCCGCTGCCGAGCAAGTGGCTGATCGAGTTCTGCCCGCCGATCCCGACCGCGCACCTGCGTGACGCGGCTGATGATCCGCTGGTGGTGTTCAACCTCGCCGACCAGGTGCGGGAGACGATCCAGCAGACGCTGCACAAGCTGCTCGAACGCCGGCCGGACCCGTTCGGCCCCTGAGCCGGTTCAGGCCTCGCGGTGGCGGCGCCGGTGCAGCGCCAGGCCGGCGGTGACCGCGCCGGCGAGCAGCCCGGCCGCCGCGGTGGAGGGCACGGCGATGCGTACGGCCCGCCGCCCGGTGCGGAAGTCGCGCACGTCCCAGCCCCGCTCTCGGGCCTGCCGCAGCAGCGCCGGATCGGGGTTGACGGCCACCGCGCGGCCGACCGCGCAGAGCATCGGCAGGTCGTTCGCCGAGTCGCTGTAGGCGGCGCACCGGGCCAGGTCCAGCCCTTCCACGGCGGCGAGCTGGGTGACCGCCTCGGCCTTCGCCGGCCCGTGCATCAGGTCACCGACCAGCCGCCCGGTGTACGCGCCGTCGAGCACCTCGGCCACCGTGCCGATCGCGCCGGTCAGGCCGAGCCGGGCCGCGATCACCCGGCCGATCTCCACCGGGGCGGCGCTGACCAGCCAGACCCGCTCGCCCGCGTCGAGGTGGCGCTGGGCCAGGCGACGCGTGCCGGCCCAGATGCGCGGCGCCATCAGCTCGTCGAAGATCTCGTCGGCGAGGCGTTCCATGTCGTCGACCCGCCAGCCCTGGACGAAGGCGAGTGCCGCCTCCTTGGCCTGCGACATGTCGCCCGCGTGCTCGGTGGCGAGCAGCCGGAACCGTGCCTGCTGCCAGGCGAACCGGGCCAGGTCGCCGGTGGTGAAGTACTTCCGGGCGGCCAGCCCGCGGGCGAACCAGTAGATCGACGCGCCCTGCATCATCGTGTTGTCCACGTCGAAGAACGCGGCCGCGGTGGGGTCGGGCGTGACAGTGGTCGCCGGTGCCGAGGGGGTCTCCGACCAGCCCGCGGTGTGCCCGTGCGCGTCGGTGCTGACGGTCACCTTCCGGCTCCCGGCCACGGCGACCTCCCTGCCTCGACGACGCGTACGTGCTCCGAGTCGAGCGTATCCGGCACGGTGTGACGGCCGGGTGTCCGCCGGGAGAAGTGTGGCGCGGTAGGCGTCGACCGCTCAGCGGGCGGCCGGGCACGTGGACGGCGCGGGCCCGAGCATGTCGCTGGCCTGCGGCGCGGGCAGCCCGCAGGCAATCGCCTCGCGGAGCGCGTCGGCGCGCTTGCCGGCCGCGTCGAGCAGGGACAGCGAGCGCCGGGTGCGCTCCCGGTCGGCGTGGTCGGGCCGGTCGAGCAGGCCGCTGACCACCCGGCGCTGGCCGGCGAGGAAGGTGTCCACCGCGTCCAGCGCCGCCGGGTCGGAGCGCTGCGCGGCGACGGTGGTCAGCAGGCGTACGCCCTGGCGGGTGTCCGCGTCCATGTCGTCCAGGACGGCGCTGAAGCCGAGCCGGTCGTCGCGGACCGAGGCGGCCTCGTCGAGCCGGGTACGGGCGAAGTCGAGGAAGAGCTGCCCGCGGCTGATGTCCGAGCTGGCGAGCGCGAGCTGGGCACGTTCGGTGGAGCGCTTCATGCCGTACAGGGCGTCACCGGGAAGCGCGTTCTCGCTGGCGGCGGAGATGCCGGAGAGGGCGACCGCCCCGGCGGCCACGCCGACCAGGATCGCGCCCCGGGCCCGCGCCCGGCGGCCGGTGATGGCGGGGATCAGCGCGCCGCGTACGCCGGGGGTGCCGGTCTTGTCCGGAGCGCCGACGCCCTCGCGTTCGGCGGTGGCCACGAGCATCGCCCGCAGGCCGGTACGGAACTCGGCGTCCACCTCGACGTCGGGCCGATCGGCGGTGATCCGGCGGCTCACCTCGACGAGCGCGGTGAGTTCACCGTCCGCCTTGGACCGGACGTGGTGCCGGCGTCCGCCGTTGGCCTCGTCGAGGAGTTGCGCGAAGCGCTCGGCTCGCCGACGGGAGAAGAGGTCGCTGTCCACCGCGGCACCCCCTCTCGCTGGTCACGGCCGGGCGGCCGTCGTCGTCACCAGCGACCGGTGGCAGCGTGTGGCCCGAAGCCGACCGGGACGGCCGACCTGACCCGCCGGACCGGGTGGCCCGGGGGACGCCGGGACAACCACTGGTCGCACCCGGAGAAACGGACCGCGCCGGTCGCCGGTTACGGCTGGGGCGGCGGCGAAATCACCGGGAGTGAGGGGCGGGGTGGGGTACGTCGGGCATGCGACACCGCCCGGCGAGCGTGCGCCGGCCGGGTCGGACCGATCAGGAGTGGAAGCCGTCGGGCAGCAGCCGGGCCAGCGCCCGGACGGCCCGGTATTGCAGAGCCTTGATGGCACCCTCGTTCTTGCCCATGGCGCGGGCCGTCTCGGCCACCGAGAAGCCCTGGAGGAACCGCAGCACGATGCACTCCTGCTGCTCCGGGTTGAGCTGCTTGACGGCGGTGAGGAGGGCGACGTTCGTGATGTGTTCCACCACCGCGGCCTCGGGGCTGCCCTCGGGGCCGCGGTCCTCCCGGTCGGCGTCCAGGACGTCACCGGTGGTGACCTCCAGCCGGTAGCGCCCGGACTTGAAGTGGTCGGCGACCAGGTTGCGGGCGATGGTGACCAGCCAGGCGCCGAGGTCGCGTCCCTGCCAGGTGAAGCTGCCGATCCGCTTGAGCGCCCGCAGGAACGTGTCGGAGGTGAGGTCCTCGGCGAGCTGGCGGTTGCCGACCCGGAAGTAGACGAACCGGAAGACGGTGTCGACGTACCTGTCGTAGATCAGCCCGAACGCCTCGGACTCGCCCGCCTGGGCGCGCTCGACCAGCGTCCACACCTCGGTGGCCGGGTCGGACGGGTCGGGGCGGCTGGGGAAGCCGGTGGCGGGCGGGGCGGCCGGTACGGCGGGCAGGACCGCGGTGTCACCGGTGGTCACCGCCGGCAGGATCGCCGTCTCGGCGGCGGCGGACGGCTCGGTCCCGGTCGCCGCGTCGCCGCGTCGCGCCTGGGCCGGCATCGTCGGGCGGGCCGGGCTGCCCAGGCGGCCGGTCGCGGGCTTCGCGTTGCCGCCCGGGGTCGCGGGGCGTGGCGGCGCCTCGTTGGTGTGGTGCGCGCGGCTGCGGACGCGCCGCCCGTCACCGCGTACCGCGAGCTGGCCGTCGGCGCTCCGCGGGCCGGGGTCCGCGCGCTCGTTGAGCGGGTTGCGCTGGGCCGGGCCGGTGACGCCGGCCGGTCGTTCGGCGTAACCGAAGGTGGTCACCGCGCCTCCCCAGGCTTGGCGGACAGTGACCGCGCCGGAGGACCGGGTAACACCCGGTCGGGCACGGCCGGGTCGGGACGTGCCGACGGGCGGCAGATCCCCTTGAGGTGCTGGTCCAATGCGCTCACGGGCACGGGGGCCTCCTCGGGCTGAGGGGTGTCGACTCACGGCAAATGGGGTGAGCCGACCCGAGTGATGATAGGGCCAACGTCACCCACGCGTGGCAAGTCCGTTACACAGAGCGGAAGTATTTCCCGCCAGGTCGCACACATGGCGGACCGGTTGTCCGTCGCGTGTGGTTGACTTTCGCGCCGGAACCTGGTCCGCAGTGGAAAGTCCTGGTCGGAGCCGATTTTCTTTTCGCTCGGCGTGTCGCGGGAGCGGTGCGGCCGGGTCGCTTCCGGCTGTCCGCCCGGGCACCGTGGAGATCCTCATCCCGTGGCTAGGAATCCCACCGTACGGCAATTGCAGTCCCGTGCGGCGGACCCGGCGCCGTGTTCGGGCATGGCCTGTCGGACACCGCTGTGCCAGACTCAGCCACCGTGCAGGACGCCGCCGAAAGCTCCGCGCCGAACCTCGCCGACCGGCTCCGCCACGCCGCCCTCGAGCGGGGCGACCGGGCCGCGCTGCACTGGCGCGACCGGACGCTGACCTGGTCCGAGCTGGACGACGCGGTCACCGCCACCGCCCGCGCGCTGCTCGCCGACACGCCACCGGCCGACGGAACCGGCCACCCGCCCCGGGTGGCGGTCGCGTTCGGCAACACGCCGGACTTCGTGGTCACCTACCTCGCCGCGCTCCGGGCCGGCCTGGTGGCCGTACCTGTCAACCCCACGCTGACCGCCCGCGAGCTGCGGCACGTCCTCGCCGACTCCGGCGCCGCCGTGCTGATCGGCGCGCCCGAGGTGACCGGCCGCGTCGATCCGGCCGAACTGCCCGCGCTGCGTGCCGTGCACACCGCGCCGCCGGTGGCCGGCGACGACGTCCCGGCCCGGTTCCCGGCCCGCTCCGGCGGCGACCTCGCCGTCCTGCTCTACACCTCCGGCACCGAGGGCCGGCCCAAGGGCGCGATGCTGCCGCACCGGGCGCTCGCTGCCAACCACGACCAGGTCGACCGCATCGAACCACCAGTGGTCGGCCCCGACGACGTCGTGCTGCTCGCCCTTCCGCTGTTCCACGCGTACGGGCTGAACTCCGCGCTCGGCGCCGTCGTGCGGCACGGCGCGACCGGGGTGCTCGTCGACGAGCCCGGCCCGTACGGTGCGCTGGACGACATCACCCGGCACCGGGTCACAGTGCTCGTCGGCGTACCGTCGATGTTCCTGACCTGGGCCGAGGCGGAGCGTGACCCGGCCGCGGCGCTCGCCTCCGTGCGCGTCGCGGTGTGCGGCGCGGCACCGCTGCCGCTCGCGGCCGGCGCGCGCTTCACCGAGCTGACCGGGCACCCGGTGCACGTCGGCTACGGGCTCACCGAGACCGCGCCGGTGCTCACCTCGACGCTCGTCGGCGGCGAGCCGAAACCGGGGTCGATCGGCCGCCCGCTGCCCGGCGTCGGGCTGCGCCTGGTCGGGTCCGACGGCACCGAGCTGTGGCGCGACGGGGTGCCCGCCGACGCCCCGGACGAGGACGAGATGGACCTCTCCGACGAGGCGACGGGCACCGACCCCGGGCAGATCGTGGTACGCGGGGAGAACCTGTTCGCCGGTTACTGGCCGGACGGGCGGGGCGGGCCGGACCCGGACGGCTGGTGGGCCACAGGTGACGTGGCGTACGCCGACGGCGACGGCGACCTGTTCCTGGTCGACCGGCTCGGCGAGCTGATCCTGGTCAACGGCTTCAACGTCTACCCGCACGAGGTGGAGCTGGTGCTCCGGGCCCACCCCGGCGTGGCCGAGTCGGCGGTCCTCGGCGTGCCGCACCCGCGAACCGGCGAGACTGTCCGGGCGTACGTGGTCCGGGCGGCCGGCCCGCCGGTGACGGCGGACGACCTGCTCGCCCACTGCGCGCGTAACCTGGCCCGGTTCAAGTGCCCGACCGCCGTCGAGTTCGTCGACAGCCTGCCGTACTCGGCGATCGGGAAGGTACGCAAGACCGAGCTGCGCCCGGCGCCCGCGGTGCCGTCCCCGGCGACGCCGACCGAGATCCGCACGGAGGTATCCGATGTCCAGTGACCCGAGGCTCATCCTGATCACCCGGCCCGGCTGCCACCTGTGCGACGACGCGAAGGCCGCGCTCGACCGGGTGGTGGCGGTCACCGGCGACCGCTGGGTGGAGCGGGACGTCACCGGCGACCTGGAGATGGAGCGCGACTACGGCGACCGGCTGCCGGTGGTGCTGCTCGACGGCAAGGAGCACGGCTACTGGCGGGTCGAGGAGGACCGGCTGCTGCGCGATCTGACCACGCCGCAGCTCTAGCATTATGGTGCTCGGGTGACGGGTATGCGACGCCACCTCGTGTGGGACTGGAACGGAACGCTCCTCGACGACCTCGACCTGGTGGTCCAGGCCACGAACGTCGCCTTCGCCAGCGCCGGCGGGCCGGCGGTCACCGCGGCCGAGCACCGGGTGCGGTTCCGGCGGCCGATCGCCGACTACTACGCCGAGATGCTCGGCCGGGCCGTGGACGCCGAGGCGTTCGGGACGCTCGACCGGGTCTTCCACGACGCCTACCGGGCCGGGCTGACCACCTGCGCCCTGGCCGCCGACGCCACCACCGCGATCGAGTCCTGGGAGGGCAGCCAGTCGCTGCTGTCCATGTGGTTCCACGACGAGCTGGTGCCGACAGTGCACACGTACGGGCTGACCCCGCACTTCCGCCGCGTGGACGGGCTGCGCGCCAGCGTCGGCGGCGGGCACAAGGCCGAGTGGCTGGAGAAGCACCTGGCCGAGCTGGGGCTGGGCGGGCACGAGGTGGTGCTGATCGGCGACTCGCTCGACGACGCCGACGCGGCCGCCTCGGTCGGCGCCCGCTGCGTCCTCTACACCGGTGGCCTGTCCGACCCGGACCGCCTGCGCGGCAGCGGCCACCCGGCCGCCGACACGCTCACCGAGGCGGTGACGCTGGCCCGCACGCTGCCCTGACCGGCCCGGTCAGGCGCGCAGGTGGGCCAGGACGGCCAGGACGCGGCGGTGATGGGTGGTCGCATCAGGGGGCAGGTCCAGCTTGGTGAAGATGTTGCGGACGTGCTTCTCCACCGCGCCGTCGCTCACCACGAGCGTCCGGGCGATGGCGGTGTTCGAGCGGCCCTCGGCCATCAACGCCAGCACCTCGCGCTCGCGCGGGGTCAGCGACGCCAGCGGGTCGTCGCGCCGCCGCCGGACCAGCAACTGGCTGATCACCTCCGGGTCGAGCACGGTGCCGCCGGCCGCCACCCGGGCCAGGCCGTCGAGGAACTCGTCGATCGCGGCGACCCGGTCCTTGAGCAGGTAGCCGATCCCGCCGCCGCCCCCGCCCGCGGTGTCCAGCAGGTCGTCGGCGTACGACACCTCGACGTACTGGGACAGCACCAGGATCGGCGTACCGGGCACCCGGCGGCGGGCCTCCACCGAGGCGCGCAGTCCCTCGTCGGTGTGTGACGGCGGCATCCGCACGTCCACCACCGAGACGTCGGGCCGGTGCGCCACCACCGCCTCGACCAGCGCGGCACCGTCACCGACGGCCGCCACCACCTCGTGCCCGTACTCGGTCAGCAGCCGGACCAGCCCCTCCCGGAGCAGCACGGCGTCGTCCGCGATCACCACCCGCATGGGTCCGGTGTCTATCACGCCCGGACCCGGCGCCGGGCCGGCGGTCCGGATGCCGGGCGCGGCGCGTCACCTCGGCAGTTCGGCGTGGATCCGGGTCGGGCCGCCGGCCGGGCTGTCCACCTCCAGCGTGCCGCCCGCCGCCCGGACCCGGTCGGCGATGCCGCTGAGACCGTGGCCCTTGGCCAGGTGCGCGCCGCCCGCGCCGTCGTCGGTGACGGTGATCTCCAGCCGGCCCACCTTCCGGGTGACCTCCACCCGGCAGGTGTTCGCCCGGCTGTGCTTCGAGACGTTCGTCAGGGCCTCGGCCACCACGAAGTACGCGGTGCTCTCCAGCCCCGGGTCGAGCCGTCCGGCGGCGGTGCCCAGGTCGTCGTCCACGGTCAGCTCGGTGGGTACGAGCGCACGGGCGGCGAGCGCGGCGAGCGCGCTGGGCAGGCCCCTGTCGACGAGGATCGGCGGCGCGATGCCCCGGGACAGGGCGCGCAGCTCGTCCAGCGTCTCCCGGGTCTGCGCGACCGCCTCGTCGAGCGTCTGCCGGGCCGCCTCCGGGTCGGCGGCGAGCTGGTGACGGGCCCGGCCGAGGTCCATGGCGAGCCGGACCAGCCGCTGCTGCGGGCCGTCGTGGATGTCACGCTCCAGCCGGCGCAGCGCGACCGCCTCGGCCGAGGCGGCGGCCCGCTTCTGCTCCTCCAGCGTGATGATCCGCTGCCGCATCTCGGCGACGCCGGTGAGCAGCGAGTACGCCAGCCCGGCCTGGAGCCGGGCGCAGCCGCGCGCCACCAGCGGAAGCGTGAACAGGGCGAACAGCCCGATCGCGGTGTTCAGGACGATCCGTGCGCCCGCGCCGTCGCCCATCCCGAGGAGCTGGCTCAGGTCCTGCTCGCCCGGGCCGCGCGGGATGGCCCAGTCGTAGGTGATGTAGAGCGTGCCGCCCAGCGCCAGCACCCACCAGACCACGAGCAGCACGAACGTGGGCACCGCCACGAGCAGACGGACGAACGCGTGCAGCAGGTCCAGCCACGACTGCGCGTCCCGGATCGGGGTGAACACGCGGCGCCAGAACCCGGCGCCCGGCTCGGGGGTGCGGTAGACCGGGCGTACCCGGGGCCGGTCCAGCACCCCGGCGAGCCGGAGCCGCTCGATGTCGGCCAGTCCCCGGGCCGCGTAGAGGAAGCCGGCGAGGATCGGCAGGCCGAGCGTGGTCACCAGCAGCCCGGCGCTGAGTGCGATCCCCACCACGGCGAGCACGAAGCTGACGATCGCCAGCGGGAAGCCCACGAGCACGTAGGTGGTGTCGCGGGCGAGGCGGCGCAGGAGCCCGTGGACGGGGGACAGCGGAGTGGGCGCGGTGGCCAGTGGTGCTGCGGTCATGATTCGAGGCTATGGGCGCGTGCCCCGCCCACCCATCCCGCACGCTGGCCTCTTCGGGGTGGGGTTCTCCCTACTCGAAAACGTGAGACTCGCCTCGCCACGCCGGTCACGGAGCGCAACGGGCCCCGCGCGATTGGTCAGGGAAGTCTGGATTGAGCAATAATCGTCACGCGCCGCCAAGAGCTGCGGTTGATCGATCTTGCGGGAATGGAGGGGCAGGTGAAGGCGCGTCGCGAGCTTTCAAGATCGCGATTTGTGCACCCCTTCACAAACACCTACTCTGTAGTTCCGACGCGCCCTGCTAGCACAGCCGGCAATCTCGGTCGCCAGCGGGAGTCCCGAAACGACCGGCCCCCGTCGCTGGTCGAGGATCGCACCGCACGGAGTCTCATGAGCCAGCACCGTCAACCAGGCGCGCCCGGTCGCACCGGTGCCGTACCGGCACTTCCGGACCTGCCCGAGGCGACCGTGTCCCGGCTCCCGGAATACCTGCGTGCGCTGCACGCGCTCGCCGACGCCGGGCACGAGACGGTGTCCAGCGAGGGCCTGGCGAACGCCGCCGGCGTCAACTCCGCGAAGCTCCGCAAGGACCTGTCCCACCTCGGCTCGTACGGCACGCGGGGCGTCGGCTACGACGTCGCGCTGCTCGTCGACCAGATCTCCTCGGTGCTCGGGCTCACCCAGTGCCGCGCCGTCGCGCTCGTCGGCGTGGGTAATCTCGGTCACGCCCTGGCCGGCTACGACGGCTTCGCCAACCGCGGATTCCGCATCGCCGCACTCGTCGACGCCGACCGGTCCCGCGTCGGCGAGGAGATCAACGGCCTGGTCGTCCAGCACGTCGACGACCTGCCCCGGATCGTCGCCGAGGAGTCGATCTCGATCGGCGTCATCGCCACGCCCGCCCCGGCCGCCCAGGCGGTCGCCGACCAGTTGGTCGCCGTCGGCGTGACGAGCATCCTCAACTTCGCGCCCTGCGTACTCTCGGTTCCGGACGGGGTCGACGTGCGCAAGGTCGACCTCGCCATCGAGCTGCAGATCCTGTCCTTCCACGAGCACCGCAAGGCATCGCTGACCGCGCTCCCCGCCACCGGCGGGTCCGCCCTCACCGCCCTGCCCGGCGGACTCGCGGCAACCGACACCCAGGAGGCGATCGGCACGTGAAACTGCTCGTCGTCGGCGCGTCCTACCGCACCGCCCCGGTCGCCACCCTGGAACAGCTGGCCGTCCCGCCCGCCGACCTCACCCGCACGCTGGACCGCCTGATCGCCCAGCCGTACGTCGCCGAGGCCGTCCTGGTCTCCACCTGCAACCGGGTGGAGGTCTACGCCGCCGTCTCCGGGTTCCACGGCGGACTCGGCGACATCTGCGCGGTCCTGGCCGACCAGGCCGGCTGCCAGCCCGCGGCGCTCGCCCCGCACCTGTACGTGCACTACGACGCCGCCGCCGTGGACCACGTCTTCCGGGTGGCCGCCGGGCTCGACTCGATGGTGGTGGGCGAGGCGCAGATCCTCGGCCAGCTCCGCGACGCCTACCATTCCGCCGGTGGCGCCGACTCGGCCGGCCGGCTGCTGCACGAGCTGATGCAGCAGGCGCTGCGGGTCGGCAAGCGCGCACACGCCGAGACCGACATCGACCGGGCCGGGCAGAGCGTCGTCACCGCCGCGCTCGACCTCGCCGCCGAGCTGCTCGACGGCGACCTGGCCGGCCGGCCCGCCATGGTGGTCGGCGCGGGTGCGATGGGTTCGCTGGGCGTGGCCACGCTGTCCCGGCTGGGCGCCGGCCCGCTCACCGTGACCAACCGGGGCGCCGCCCGTGCCGTCCGGCTCGCCGAGTCGTACGGCGCGTCCGCCGTACCGATGGCCGAGCTGATCACCGCGCTCGCCGCCGTCGACGTCGTGGTCGCCGCCACCGCCGCCACCGAGCCGGTGCTCACCCGCGACGTGGTGACCCGGGCGCTGGCCCGCCGGGACGCCGGCCGCGGCCCGCTGGTCCTGCTCGACCTGGCCGTCCCGCGCGACGTCGAGCCCGGCGTCGCCGAGCTGCCCGGCGTCGAGGTGATCGACATCGACCGGATGGCCGCCGTCCTCGCCGACGGGCCGGCCGCCGCCGACGCCGCCGAGGTGGCCCGGATCGTCACCGGCGAGGTCGAGGCGTTCCTGAGCTGGCTGCGCGGTGCCGACGTCGCGCCGACGGTGGCCGCCCTGCGCGGCCGGGCCGAGGACGTCGTCAGCACCGAGCTGCGCCGCCTCGGCCAGCGCCGCCCCGACCTCAGCGACGACCAGCGCGCCGAGGTCGCCCGCACCGTGCACCGGGTCGTGCAGCGCCTGCTGCACCAGCCGACAGTGCGGGTCCGCCAGCTCGCCGCCGAGCCCGGCGGTGACCAGTACGCGGCGCTGCTGCGCGAACTGTTCGACCTGGACGTCCCGCAGACGTCCCCGGTCGACACCGTCCCCGACGTGGTCGCCACCGACCTCGACGGCCGGCCGTCGTTCGACGCCGCCGACGTCCCGCCCACCGGAGGTGCGCGATGACCGCCCCCCTTCGCCTCGGTACCCGGGGCAGCGCCCTGGCGATGGCCCAGTCCGGCCACGTCGCCGAGGCCCTCACCGCGGCCACCGGCCGGCCGGTCGAGCTGGTCGAGGTGGTGACCGCCGGCGACAGGTCCACCGCCCCGGTGCAGCGGCTCGGCGTCGGCGTGTTCGTGTCCGCGCTGCGCGACGCGCTGACCGCCCGCGAGATCGACTTCGCCGTCCACTCGTACAAGGACCTGCCCACCGCGGCGGCGCCCGGCCTGCACGTCGCGGCCGTACCGCCCCGGCAGGACCCGCGTGACGCGCTGGTGGCGACGAACGGCCGTACGCTCGCCGAGCTGCCGCCCGGCGCCCTCGTCGGCACCGGCGCGCTGCGCCGGATCGCCCAGCTGCACGCGCTGGGCATGCAGTTGGAGGTCACCCCGATCCGGGGCAACGTCGACACTCGGCTCGGCCGGGTGCTGGGCCCGGACGCCGACCTCGACGCCGTCGTGCTCGCCCGCGCCGGGCTCAACCGGATCGGCCGTGCCGACGTCATCACCGAGACGCTCGACCCGATGCTCATGCTGCCCGCGCCCGCTCAGGGTGCGCTGGCCGTCGAGTGCCGGGCCGACGACCAGGACGTGATCGAGCTGCTCGCGCTGCTCGACCACGCACCGTCCCGTGCCGCGATCACCGCGGAACGGGCGCTGCTGGCCACCCTGGAGGCAGGGTGCAGCGCACCCGTGGCCGCGTACGCCGTCCTCGCCGAAGGCGAGCCCACCGACGAGGGCGACGTCAATCAGGAGATCTATCTGCGCGGTGCGGTGATCAGCCCGGACGGTTCGCGTGACCTCCGGCTGTCCCGCACCGGAACGCCCGCCGACGCGGCGGAGATCGGCAAGGCACTCGCCGCCGAACTCCTCGAACTCGGCGCCGACTCGATCCTCGGCCAGGACGCACAGGCCGGCCCGGGGACCCAGCAACTTGGGAGCACAGAATGACCCGCACCCGTAAGCCCGTAGGCCAGATCGCATTCGTCGGGGCCGGACCCGGCGACCCGGGCCTGCTGACCCGCCGGGCGCTGGACGCCCTGGTCGAGGCCGACCAGGTGGTCTACGACCGGGGCGTACCCGAGTCGCTCCTGGCGCACGTCCGCGCCCAGGCCCGGCCGGACGCCGAGTTCAGCCCCGCCGAGGGCGTGCCGGGGGACGTGGCGAAGGTGCTGATCTCCGCGGCCCGGTCCGGGCAGAACGCCGTGCACCTGGTCGCCGGTGACCCGTTCGGCCACGACTCGGTGGTCAAGGAGGTGCAGGCGGTCGCGCGTACCGCCGCGCACTTCGAGGTCGTGCCGGGCGTCGGCCAGGCCGAGGGCGTGGCCACCTACGCGGGTGTCCCGCTGCCGGGCGTACGCACCGCCGCCGACGTCGAGGACGTCACCGCGCTGGACTTCGAGGCGCTGGCCACCGCCGTCGGACGGGGTTCGCTGGCGCTCGCCGTGGACGCCGGTGATTTGGCCGCCGTCCGGGACGGCCTGCTGGCCGCCGGCGTCGACGGCACCACAGCGGTCGGGGTGACCGGCGACGGCACCGGCGAGACGCAGTACACCACCACGTCGACCGTCGACTCCTTCGTCGCGGCGGCGCTCGGCTTCACCGGCCGGGTGGTGCTCACCGTCGGCGCCGCAGTCACCGACCGCGACAAGCTGAGCTGGTGGGAGAACCGTCCGCTGTACGGCTGGAAGGTGCTGGTGCCCCGCACCAAGGAGCAGGCCGGCGTGATGAGCGCGCGGCTGCGCGCGTACGGGGCGATCCCGTGCGAGGTGCCGACCATCGCGGTCGAGCCGCCGCGTACCCCGGCGCAGATGGAGCGGGCAGTGAAGGGCCTGGTCGACGGCCGGTACGCCTGGGTCATCTTCACCTCGGTGAACGCGGTCCGGGCGGTGTGGGAGAAGTTCGCCGAGCACGGCCTCGACGCCCGCCACTTCGGCGGCGTGAAGATCGCCTGCATCGGTGACGCCACCGCCGAGGCGGTCCGCGCCTTCGGCATCCAGCCCGAGCTGATCCCCTCCGGGGAACAGTCCTCCGAGGGCCTGCTGGCCGAGTTCTCGCCGCACGACGAGATCCTCGACCCGGTGGGCCGGGTGCTGCTGCCGCGCGCCGACATCGCCACCGAGACCCTCGCCGCCGGGCTCACCGAGCGCGGCTGGGAGGTCGACGACGTGACCGCGTACCGGACCGTGCGCGCGGCCCCGCCGCCCGCCGAGATCCGCGACGCGATCAAGTCGGGCGGGTTCGACGCGGTGCTGTTCACCTCGTCGTCCACCGTGCGGAACCTCGTCGGCATCGCCGGGAAGCCGCACGCCCGGACCGTCGTTGCAGTGATCGGGCCCAAGACGGCGGAGACCGCCACCGAGTTCGGCCTGCGCGTCGACGTGCAGCCGCCGCACGCCTCGGTACCCGACCTGGTGGAGGCGCTCGCCGCGTACGCCGTCGAGCTGCGGGAGAAGCTCGCCGCCATGCCGGCGAAGCAGCGCCGGGGCTCCAAGGTGCAGGGCCCGACCGCCCTGCGGTTCCGCTGACAGGAGGCCCCGTCATGCCGTACCCCGAGATCCGGCCCCGCCGGCTGCGCCGCAACGCGGCCGTGCGGCGGCTGGTCTCCGAGACCCGCGTCGACCCGGCCGAGCTGGTCGTGCCGATGTTCGTCAAGGAGGGCCTGACCGAGCCGCGGGCCATCGCGTCGCTCCCGGGAGTGCTCCAGCACTCCCGGGACTCGCTGCGCAAGGCCGCCGCGGAGGCGGTCCAGGCCGGGGTCGGCGGGATCATGCTGTTCGGGGTGCCGGCGACGCGGGACGAGACCGGCTCCGGTGGCATCGACCCGGCCGGCGTGCTGAACACGGCCATCCGGGACGTGATCGCCGAGGTCGGCGATGCGACTGTGGTGATGAGCGACCTGTGCCTGGACGAGTTCACCTCGCACGGGCACTGCGGCCTGGTCACCCCGGACGGCGGGGTCGACAACGACGCCACGCTCGCCGCGTACGCCGACATGGCGGTGGCCCAGGCCGCCGCCGGGGTCCACGTGGTCGGTCCGTCCGGGATGATGGACGGCCAGGTCGGCGTCGTCCGCAAGGCGCTGGACGCAGCCGGGCACCAGGACGTGTCGGTGCTCGCGTACGCGGTGAAGTACGCCTCCGCCTTCTACGGGCCGTTCCGCGACGCGGTGGAGTCGGCGCTGGAGGGGGACCGGCGCACCTACCAGCAGGATCCGGCGAACCTGCGCGAGTCGCTGCGCGAGGTCGAGCTGGACGTGGCCGAGGGCGCCGACATGGTGATGGTCAAGCCGGCGCTGCCCTACCTCGACGTGGTGTCGGCGGTCCGGGACGCGGTGGACGTCCCGGTCGCCGCCTACCAGGTCTCCGGCGAGTACGCGATGGTCGAGGCGGCCGCCGCGAACGGCTGGATCGACCGGGAGCGGGTGATGCTGGAGACGCTCACCTCGATCCGCCGGGCCGGCGCCCAGATCATCCTCACCTACTGGGCCGTCGAGGCCGCCCAGTTGCTGCGTGAGCGGTACTGACCTACTGGTCTACCGACCGCTGCTCGGCCGACGTGGCCCGTGCTGTCGGCCCGTGCTGACGGCTCGTGCGGCGGCGGCCGGGGCCCGGCTCGCCGAGTTCCTCGGTCTCGCCCTCCTCGTCGTGGTCGCCGCACGTTGTCCACAGCCCAAGTTGGTCACTGTGCGTATCTTTTCGGTCGGCAGGACACTTCACCCCTCACCGACTTTGCTCTGCAGCCATTGGCGCAACTCTCACGAATCGTGAGCGCTGCGCCGGTGGCTGCAGAGCAAAGTCTGCCGAGGTAGTTATCTCTTCTGCGGCGATCGCGAGGCTTGTGTCCGCTTAAGTCGGTTTTGTGCTGCGGTCGGGTCGCTCGCTTTGGTGGCAGCCATTAACGCTGAGTAAGAATCACTCTCTGTGTGTGCCGACGGTCGCTGCCAAGCGGAGTCGGACGTCGCATCCCGGGTTTTCCACAGGGGCGGGGAGCGGGGTTGCCCGGTCGGTGCGGGGGACGGGACCGTGGGCGGCGTGACAGACATCGCCGACACCGAGCCGGAGGCGCCCACCGCGCCCGGCGTGCCTACCGCGCCCGGCGTGCCCGGCGTGCCCGCCTCAGCGGCGGCAGACGGCGGGCCGGCTCTGCTCACGGAGCCGTTCGACGTCCCGTTCCCGGCGCCGGGGATCGTCCGGGCGGTGCGTCGCCGGGCCGACGCCAGCCAGCGTGAGCTGGCCCGGTTCGCCCGGGTGCATCCGAGCACGATCGGGCGGATCGAGGCGGGGACGCTGACGCCGAGCCTGGCCATGCTGTCGCGCATCATCGGCACGGCCGGCTTCCGGCTCGTGGTCGTCGACGAGGCCGGCCGGGTGCTCAAGCCGATGCGTGACCGGGCAGACCTGCGCGACGGCGCGGAACGGCGATACCCGTCCCACCTCGACATCGTCACCGACCCGGAGCCGGGGGAGTGGTGGGCCGACCGGTACGGGCTGGCCCGCCCGCCGGAGACGTTCTACCGCAACCGGGAGGTCCGGGACTGGCTGCGCCGCCGCAGCCAGTGGGAGGTGCGGGTGGCCAAGTACCGGAGCGTGCCGCCCCCGCCCGACCCGCAACGGTGCGGATACCGCGGCGGCCCGCCGATCCGCCCATGAGGGGATCGACGGGCCGCCGCGCGGCACACCGCTCAGTCGTCGTTCAGGATCGTCCCGACGCCGGACGGGTGCGCCGCGCGGCACACCGCTCAGTCGTCGTTCAGGATCGTCCCGACGCCGGACGGGTCGGCCAGCCGCAGGCCCGGCACGCCGGCCACGTACAGCGTGAGCTTCTCGTCCGCCTCGCGCTTACGGTCGCCGCGCACGGTGACCGGGAACGTCAGCGAGGTCCGGCCCGCGGCCAGCACCCGGCAGCCCACGTACGGGTCGTAGTCCGACCCGGCCTGGGCGGTGGTGCCGTAGGTGGTGGCGCAGATCAGGGCCGGCTCGGACAGCGGGCGGGACACGGTGACGGTGAACGTCATCGTGCTGGTGCCCTTGTCTCCCTCGGTGACCGAGGTGTCCGCGACCCGCAGCGAGGCGCGCGACCGGAACCGGGCCACCTGCGGGTCGTGGTCGCTGGCACCCCGGTCGCCCAGCTCCGGCGCGTCGGTCGGGTAGTCGGCGTTGATGTGCGCCGTCCGTACCTGCACCAGATCGTCGTGCATCGGGTCGTTCACGAACAGGTTGTCCAGCGTCTGCGCCTGCCCGCTGAAGGTGTACGAGTACGCCGACGCCGGCGCGTCCCTCACCAGGTCGTCCCAGAGGTTGTGCAGCCCGGCCTCGTACAGCGGGGCGAGCTGGTCCGACGGGGTCGGGTTCTGGGCGGTGGCGATCGGGTCGTCCGGGCGGGGGAAGACGTTCAGGTCGCCGCCGTACACCACGCGGGCGTTCGGGTCGCTCGCCTCGGCCGCCTGCACGATCGCCGCACCGTACGCGGCCTGCTCACGGCGCTGCCCGACCCGGCTGTCCGGCCCGGACGAGAAGTGGTTGGCGACCGCCCAGAGCGTGAACCGCTCGCTCGACCCGGGACCGGCCTTCACAGTGAACCGGGCCACCTGCGCCGCGCGGGTGTAGACGTTGCTGCCGTCCACCCCGGTCGACCGGTCCACGTCGGCCGGCAGCACCGCGTTGAGCGCCTTGGGGTTCTGCACGTCGGCGTTGGACGGCAGCGCCGCCGAGCGGTACTGGACCGTCGGGGCGGAGCCCAGCAGCGGGTCCGCGGCGGTCGCCTCGGCCAGCGTCAGCCGGTCGGTGCGGTAGAGGAACGCCGAGGCGATGCCCCGGGCGTCCGCGCCGGTCCGGTCGTACGCGGCGGCGTACGCCGGGCCGCCGTTCGCCGCGATGGCGAGCGCCAGCTCCTGCACGGTGTCCGGCGCGCCGTCGGCGTTGTTGGTGTCGCCACAGGCCAGAGCGCCGTCGACCACCGAGCAGATGTCCTGGTCCTCGGCCTCCTGCACCAGGATCAGATCCGGGCTGTGCAGCGACTGGACGATCTGCCGGGCCTGCACTGCGAGCTTGGCGGCGTACGCCTCCGGGCTCGCCGGCACGTAGTCGAACGGCGGGCTGACGCCGGGGCAGCCGGTGTTGCCGGCGAAGTCGCAGCCGTCGAACGGGTCGTCCCGGTAGTCGTACAGGTTCTCCACGTTGTAGGTGGCGATCGCTACCTCGCTGCCGCGGTCGGCCGGCTGCGGCGGGTGGTTCGCGGCCGGGTCGGCGCCACCGGTCAGGGTGAGCTGCTCGGGCTGCACGCTGTACTTGCTGAAGGCGTACGAGACGGAGCCGTAGGCGTCCTCGGTGAGCGTGTCGAACGTGCGCGCCTCGGGCAGCAGCGCCCGGGAGTCACCGGCGGTCGCCTTCACGCCGCCCGCACCCAGCAGGATGCGCTGGTTGTTGCCGTTGTCGAACAGCGTGCCGGGGATGTCGTCGAGCGGGTGCGCGTCCCGGAACACCCGGCGGGCGTACGGGTCGGACCGCTTCATGATCGGGTCCTCGCGGTCCAGTACGTAGATCTCGGAGTCGGCGGTGGAGGAGTAGATGTGCCGGGGCGCGGAGACGCCGCTGCCGGCGCGTACCCGCATCCGCTCGCCCTCGTGCCGCTCCCAGAACAGGTCGGCGGCGGCCGCCTCGGCCGGCGGGACCGCGTCGTCGACCCGGACGGCGGTGTCCACGTCGAGGCCGGAGTCCAGCTTGCGGACCAGCGAGGCGCCGGAGAGCTGGGTCTGGTTGAAGTACTCGGAGACCCGGCCGCGCAGCACGACCTCGTCACCGACGGCCGGGGCGTACCCGCCGATCAGCGTGGTGAACGAGCCCATGAAGACGAACAGGCCGTCGGAGGTCAGCGGGTCGCCGTCGTCGCTGCCGAGCCGGCTCTGGAGGTAGAAGCCCCACTGGTCGGCCCCGGCCGAGCTGCGGGTCAGCGACATGCCGGTGATGACGCCGCGTACGTCGTACAGCGTGGAGCTGGTGCCGTTGCCGCTGGCCGGCGCGAGCGGCGACCGGTCGGTGCGGCCGACCTCGTCGTCGGCGGTGCGGCCCTGCACCTCGCCGATCGACAGCACGCTGGTGGCCTGCACGGTGAGCGTGCAGGTGGCGCTGTCGCCGTCGGTGTCGGTGGAGGTCACGGTGACCGCGTAGCTGCCGGCCGGCAGGCCGGTGGCGGTGAGCGTCGCGGTGGCCGTGCCGCCGTCCGTGGTCGCCGGGGTGAACGCGGTACGGCTGATCGAGCCGCTCGCCGGCACCGGCACGACCGAGGTGACCACCAGGTCGGTGATCGTGTCGTCGGCGTCGGTAGCGGTCACCTCGCGGGTCGCGGTGGCGCCCGCCGACAGCGTCAGCGCGCCGCCGCAGGCCAGGGTGGCCGGCTGGTCGACCGGTCCGCCGCCGCCGACGGTGTGGCTGCCCAGCCCGTCGAACGTGTCGGTGGCGAAGCCGGCCCACTGCGCGGCCGGATCGAACGGTTCCGCCGGGTCGGTGTCGCCGGCGGTCACCGAGGGCAGGCGGCGCAGCGTGTTGTCGGCGGTGCTGGTCAGCCCGCTGCCCCACTCGGTGCCCGGGTCGACGCCGACCTGGCCGAGGGAGTCGACCACCGTGTCACCCTTGCGCAGCACGATCGCGTCGTCGCCGTTGAACAGCGAACCGGAGTACGTCTGGTCGGCCTGGGCGAGGATCGCGGGCGCGGCCGCCGCGGCGGCGAAGACGAACACGTCACCGGCGGCGACGGTCCCGGTGAGGGCCACGTTCGTCGAGGTGGTGGCGCCGTTGAAGAAGAGTTGGAGCTGGTAGCCGCCGACGGCCAGGTCGATCGGGGCGCCGGTGCCGTTGTACAGCTCCACGGCCTTGTTGTTCGACGACCCCTCGACGTACTCCGAGATGAAAAGGTCGGTGGGCGCGGCGCTGGCCGCGGTGGGTGCGACAGCGATCGCCGTGAGGGTGACGGCGGCGGTGGTCGCGAGCGCGGCGAGGGTGCGGCGCGGGCGCATGGGGCCTCCACGATGGGTGGACAGGAACTAACGAACGTTAAGGCTCTCGTGGGTACACCGTCCAGCCCTTCGATGGCCGGGCGGTGAACGGTCAGCGGTGACTGTCCAGCCGGTGCACCAGTTCGGCGACGTCCACACCGTATTCGCACCAGTCGCGGTCGGGGCGGTAGCCCAGCTCGGCGTTGACCTTCAGCATCGACTCGTTGTCCTGCGCGTTCCAGGTCTGCACCTCGGCCACCTCGGGCTCGGCCGAGCGCAGCTCCAGCAGCATCCGTGCCTTGATGGCCCGGTCGATGCCGTAGCCGCGGTGGTCGTGGACGACGATCGTGTCGTACTGGTCGGCTCGGGTCGGGTGCTGCGCCGGCACCACCACCTCGGTCAACCCGGCCACCTCGCCGGTCTGCTCGTGCAACGCCAGCACGATGTACGGCTTCATGCCGCGCCGGTGGAGCGTGGCGAGGCTGTCGCGCAGCCGGTCCGGGTCGTAGGAGCTGGGCCGCAGCTCCACGTCGTCGGAGTCGCGCACCTCGGCCTTCGCCCGCGCGTACGCCTCGATCAGCTCGTCCGGCGGACCACCCGGCCAGAACTCCACGCGGTAGCCCGCGCCGACCTCAGCGGCCATCTCGGTGAGCGCCGGCCAGTCCACCGAGCGCAGGTCGAGCACGCTGCGGGTCTCCACGTAGTCGCGGGTGAAGCCCAGCGACTCGTAGAACCCCACGGCCGGGGTGTCGCCGACCACCTCCACGCCGATCGACTGGAAGCCCTCGTCCCAGACCCGGCGGGCGGCCACCCGCACCAGCTCACGGCCGATGCCGCTGCGCCGGACCGCCGGGTGCACCAGCACCTCGAGCACGCCGATCCCGCCGAGTAGCAGCACGTGCACATGCCCGAGGATCGCCCCGGCCGTGCCGTCCGGGGCGGCGTCGTCCTGCGCGACCCACGAGATCCGCCGCTCGCCGGGCATCACCTCGGACAGATACTCCCGCATGGAGCTCTCCCGCCAAGGCGGGTCCTGCGGCAGATCGGCCGCCAGGACCGCGTTCAGCGTGTCCAGCAGGGACGCGATCTCGGCGGACGACGCGGTCCTGGGATCCCACTCGCGCACCATCACCCGTCTAGCTTGCCGTCAACGGCAGCCGGGGGGAAGGGTTCAGTCCGCGAATGTACGCGAGCCGTCACCTCACGTTGCGGCTGAGCCTGCCGTACTCGTCGGCCTTGTCGAAGACGGCCTGGGCGTACCGACGCACATCGTTGTAGGACAGGATGGCGCCCCACCAGTCACCCGGGATGGTCATGTTCCGGCCGCCCTTGCACAGGTAGAGCCCGGCGGCCAGCGCCGCGTCGTCGATGTCGTGCGGGTTCTTCACCCCGTCGCCGTCGGCGTCCGCGCCGATCTCCTGCCAGGTGGTCGGGATGAACTGCATCGGGCCGAGCGCCCGGTCGTGGACCCGGTCGCCGTCGAGCAGCCCCTGGTCGGTGTCGAGGATTCTGGACCGGCCGCCCTGCCCGTCGAGCGGCTCTCCCTTGATCTCCGGCAGGGCCCGGCCGTCGGCCTGCAGCGTGGCGCCGTTTGCGGCGCCGTGGCGCGACTCGACGTACCCGATGGCGGCCAGCGTGGTCCAGCTCAGCTGGCACCCACGGTTGGTCTGGGCGAGTACCAGTTCGGCGTACGCGTACGCCTGGAGCGCCACCACGGGGACGCCGGTCACCGCGCCGACCCGCTGCGCCCAGCCGGTGAGCGCGTCGGCCGGGCGCCCGGCGGGCAGCACCGGGGCGGTGGTCGCACCGGGCAGCGGTGTGCCGGTGGGCGCGGCGGTGCCGGGCAGGCCGGTCAGTTCCGGCAACGGCGGCGTGGCGGGCGCCGCGGCGGTCTGCGGCACGCTCTGCGACGGCGTGGCCTCGGCGACCGTCTCCGGCCGGCCGACCGCTGCCGGCACGACCACCGCACCGGCGGTGGTGGCGGCGGCGACCAGGGCGAGCAGGAACAGCGCGGGCATCGTGGTGCGCCCGCCGGGCCGCCGGGACCAGGCACGGGTGGCCCGGGCCGCACCGACGGTGAGCTGCCTCGGGCGCGTCCGGACGGCGTGCGCGAACGGCATCCGCCGACGCCGCCCGCCGTTCTCGGCCGCCGCCTCGGCCTTCGTCTCCGGTGCGGAATCCGGCTGCTCGTCTCCGCCCGTCCCGGGTTCGCCGTCCGCCTTCACCGCCGGCTCGGGCTGCGGCTTCCCGGCGGGCTCGGCGTCCGCGTCGGGCTCGGCGTCCGGCTTGATCTGCGGCTTCTCGACCGGCTCGGCGCCGGATCGGCGGGGCCGCGGGACGGCCGGGGTGCCGCCGTCGGGTGGCGCGGCGGGTCGCAGGGGCCGGGCCGTCGCTCGCCGTTCGCCGTCCACCACCCGTCGAGTATCACCCATCCGGGTGACGACGTCAGGCCCGGCCGTACGCTTGGGACATGCCCCGGTACGAGTTCCGTTGCCGCGCCTGCGGCGACACCTTCGAGGTCAGCCGTCCGATGGCCGAGGCCGCGCAGCCGGCCACCTGCCCGCAGGGCCACGCCGACACGGTGAAACTGCTGTCCACGGTGGCCGTCACCGGACGCGGCGGCTCCGCCCCGAGTGGTGGGATTCCCAGCGGCGGTGGTTGCTGCGGCGGCTCCTGCGGCTGCTGACTTTCCGCCTTCCGTCCCGCGGGTCGATCGGGGTCTTGCCGCCGGTGTGATCTTTTGGCACCTTGGGGCGGAATCTGCCCAGCCGTTCTCACGATGCGTGACGGCACGACCATAGGGCAGCATGAACCCGACGTCACCGGGCGGAGGTTCGACGTATGTCGCAAGGACACCACCTCCCCAGCGGGTGGGTGACCTTCGTGTTCACCGACATCGAGGGCTCGACGCGGCTGGCCCGGATGCTCGGCCCGGTCTACCGCCCGGTCCTGCACGAGCACCGGCGGCTCCTGCGCGACACCCTGGCCGGCACCGACGGGGCCGAGCTGCTGACCGAGGGGGACTCGTTCTTCCTCGCGTTCCCCGACGCCGCCGCCGCGGTCCGCGCCTGCCTGACCGCGCAGCGCGCGCTCGCCGGGCACGAGTGGCCCAACCCGGACGCCACCCCCCGGGTACGGATGGGACTGCACACCGGCTACGCCGAGCCCCGCGACGGCGAGTACGCCAGCCCCGAGGTGCACCGGGCCGCCCGGGTGGCTGCCGCCGCGCACGGTGGGCAGGTGCTCTGCTCGGCCGCCACCGCCCGGCACGCCGACCCGCTGCCGGACGGGGTGTCCCTGCTGGACCTCGGACTGCACCGGCTGCGCGGCTTCGACGACCGGGAGCGGCTGTTCCAACTCGTCGCGCCCGGGTTGGAGCGGCGGTTCCCGCGTCCCCGTACCGCCGACGCGACAGCGCACAACCTGCCCACCCAGGTCACCTCGTTCGTCGGCCGGCAGGCCGAGCGCGCCGAGCTGGGACGGCTGGTCGAGGCGTACCGGCTGGTGACGGTGCTCGGCGCGGGCGGCGCCGGCAAGACCCGGCTGGCGGTGGAGCTGGCCTCCGGACTCGTCGAGGACTACCCGGACGGCGTCTGGTTCGTCGACATCGCCGCGGTGACCGACCCGGGGCTGGTGGCGTTCGAGATCGCCGCCGTGCTCGGCCTCCGCCCGGAGCCCGGCCGGCCGATGGTCGACACCCTCGTGGAGTACGCGGCACCGCGCCGGATGCTCGTGCTGCTCGACACCTGCGACGCCCAGACCGCCGCGTCGGCCGAGGTGATCGGCCGGCTGCTCGCTGGTGGCCGGGGTGTGCGGGTGCTGGCGACCAGCCGGGAGTCGTTCGGCGTGCCCGGCGAGGTGGTGTGGCGGATACCGCCACTGTCGGTGGACGAGGGCCCCGACGGCGGGGCGAGCGACGCGGTGGCACTGCTGCTGGACCGTACCGCCGTGGCGCGGGGCGGGCGAGCGCCGGAGCCGGCCGAGCAGGCCGACCTGCACCGGGTGGTACGCCGCCTGGACGGGTTGCCGCTGGCCATAGAGCTTGCCGCCGCCCGGCTGCGGGTGCTCTCGGCCGGGCAACTGGCCGAGCGGCTGGACGACATGCTGGGCACGCTCGACGCCGGGCGGGAGACGGCGGAACCGCCACCCGTGGAGGCGGGCTGGAGCGGCAACCAGCAGGACACTGTGGACCTGGTGGCCGCCGCCACCGGCGCCGCACCGCCCACCCCGGCGACCCGGGCGGTGCAGCGGTCGGCGAGCGAGCGGCACCTGACCATCCAGGCCACTGTGACCTGGTCGTACCGGACGCTCGGCGCGCGCTCGGCGCGGCTGCTGCGCTGGATGGCGGTGTTCGCCGGCCCGGTGGACCTGCCGACCGTGCAGTGGCTGCTCGACGAGGACCCGCTCGACCCGCTCTCGGTGCTGGTGGACAAGTCGATGGTGCTGGCCGAGCCGCACGCCTCCGGCAGCACCTACCGGATGCTCGACCCGATCCGCGCGTACGCGGCCCGGCGGCTGGTCGAGGCCGGCGAGGAACAGAGCGCCCGGGACCGGCACGTCGCCTGGTGCCGGCACGCGCTGGACCGGGCGCACCTGGGCCCGGACGGCCGCCCGGTGACGCTGTCCCTGTACGCGCTCGACCCGCTGGCGAACGAACTGCGGGCCGCGTTGCGCTGGTGCGCCACCGGCGGCAGTGCCCGGTCGGGGCTGTCGCTGGCGGGTGACCTGGATCAGTGGTGGCGGGAGCGCGGGCTGGCCCGGGAGGGGCGGCTCTGGCTGTTCCGGCTCTACGGCCGGCTCGCCGAGACCGGCGAGCCGATGCCGGACGCCGAGCTGGCGGCCGCGTACCACATGCACTCGCTGCACGCGGGCGCGGACGGCGAGTTCGGCGAGGAACTGCGGTACTCGCAACGGGCCGAGGCGGCCGCCCGGCAGTCCGGCGACCGGGGGCTGCTGGCCCGGGTGCTGGCCGGGCGCGCGGCGCCGCTCGTCGACATGGGGCAGTTCGCCGAGGCGGAGCGGATCTGCCGCGAGGTGATCGACTGGGCGTACGCGCAGGACGTGGTGGGGGACGCGCTGCTGGCCGTCTACAACCTCGCCGAGCTGCTCTGGCGCCGGGGCGCGCTGGACGAGGCGGCCGACCTGCTCGCCGCGGCCCGCCCGGTCGAGGCGGCCCGGCCGGCCGAGCGGGGCGGCCGGTCGGTGGACATGCTGCTCGGCATGGTGGCCCTGGCCCGGGGTGATCTGGTCGCCGCGCACGAGCACCTGCTGGTGGCGTTGCGGTCCCGGATGAGCCACGGCTACCTGGGCCGGGCCTGCGACACGATAAACGCGATAGCGGTGCGCTGTGCGCTCGCCGGGGACGCGCTGGCGGCGGCCCGGCTGTTCGGGGCGGCGCAGGCCACCCGGGCGAACCTGCGGGCCACGCCGGGGATATACGGCCCGTACTGGTCGGCCCGGCAGGCGGAACTGCGGCGGGTGCTCGGCGACGAGGCGTTCGACGCCGCATACGGCGCCGGGACGGGGCTGCGGCTGGACGAGGTGGCGGCGCTGGCGCTGCACGTCGAGCATCCGGACCTGGCGGCCGACTCGCCCCGGTTCGGCACGCAGACGCCGGGCTCGTGGCCGGCGTTCGAGCCACGCAGCACAGCGGGCTGAGCCGGCCGGGCGTGCGGGCCGGCGGCCGGGCGCGGCGGGTCGACCGGCTGAGCGCGGCGGGTCGGCCGGCTGAGCGCGGCGGGGAGCCCGCCGGGTGGCGGACTCCCCGTGCGGTGCGTCAGGCGGGCGCGGCGGCGCGGCGCTGGGCGTCGGCCTTCATCCGGGCGGCGCGGTCGAGGTCGGCCTGCGACACCGCGGCGACCGAGCCGAAGACGCTCACCGCCTGGTAGTACGTCCAGGCGAGGCTGTAGCAGGCGGGCCGGACCACCGCGTTGTACGTGGCGCAGACCCGCTTCAGATCCGCGTAGAAGGCGCTGTCCAGGCGGGACTTGCTGGACGAGAAGACGCCCATCGCCTTGTGGTTGCGGTAGCCGAAGTCGTGCCGGTAGCAGGAGAGCTTGAAGTTGAACCCGATCGGGTTGTCCGGGCTGGACGAGCAGTAGTCGGTGGACCAGTCGAAGCCGTACTCGGTCCAGGGCGCCCGGTTCTGCCGGGCGCTGTTCCAGGCGTTGTAGCTGGACGCGCTGGTCTGCGTCCAACTGGTCAGGACGGACAGCTTCTGCTGGGTGCTCACCGCGGCGGCGGCCGGTGTGGCCAGGCCGAGCAGCGTGAGCAGGGCGAGTGCGCCGGCGGCGAGGGTGGTGGCGAGTCGACGGGACACGGGAACCTCCGGGGGGTGGTGGCCGGGATCTCCGGATGTCGACAAGTGTCGATCAAATGGGTGAGCTGGGGCGATGCCTCGGGGAACGGCTCGCTGACATCCGCCTGAACAGACGAATGCCCCCGGGCCGGCGAGCGGCCCGGGGGCATCCGGGGTGAATCAGCGGACGAAGCGCGGCGGGCTCGCCGGGCTCTCGTTCGCCAGCCGGTCCAGCGCGGTCACGTAGTACGTGTACCGGGCGCCGTCCGCCGCCGTCGTGTCCACCCAGGACTGCACGGCGCCGTCGGTGGCCCGGACGGTGCCGACCAGGTGCGAGGCGTCCGCGAAGTCGCAGCGCCCGGCCAGGCCGTGCCCGTCGAACCGGTAGATCGCGTACGACGCGGCGGTGCCGAGCGGGCCCTTGCCGTCGGCCGGCTGACGCCAGCTCAGGCGTACCCCGTCCGACTCCCGCTGGGCCTTGGTGACCACCGGGAACAGCAGCGGCTTGCGCGGCAGGTGCGTCATGGTGGGCACCAGCGCCGGGCGGGAGTAGTGCTCGGCGGCGTAGATGTCGGTGGCGCCGAGCCGGTTCGCCCGCACCTGCACCGCGGAGAAGTGCACGTTGCCGAGCACCTCCGGGTACGACCGGTTGAGCGTCAGGTGGTTCGACAGCTCCTGCGGGTTCATCCAGAACGACCCGTACGCCGGGTCACCGCTCTTGTAGTCGGCCTGGCCGATGTAGAGCTGGACGCGCGTGCCGCGCACCTGCTCGGCCCACCACGGCACCAGCCGGGCGTAGTCGGCGGCCGGGTACTGGCCGATGTACCAGTAGAGCTGCGGCACGATGTAGTCGATCCACTCCTCCTTGACCCACTTGCGGGAGTCGGCGGAGATGATGTCGTACGACTGCGAGCCGGTGGTGTCCGAGCCGTTCGGGTCGGCCGACGCGTTGCGCCAGATGCCGAACGGGCTGACGCCGAACTTCACATACGGCTTGACTGCCTTGATCTTGGCGTTCATCTCCTGGATCAGCAGGTTGATGTTGTCCCGCCGCCAGTCGGCCTTGTCGGTGAAGCCCCTGTTGTACGCCGCGAACGTGGCGTCGTCGGGCACCTGGTGGGTGCCGCTCGGGTACGGGTAGAAGTAGTCGTCGAAGTGCACGCCGTCGATGTCGTACCGCTTGACCGCGTCCATCATCGCGGTCTGGACGAACTCGCGGACCTCGGGGACGCCGGGGTTGTAGTAGAGCCGGCTGCCGGCGACGCCGGCGGGCGGGTAGGCGAAGACCCAGTCGGGGTGCTGGCGGGCCGGGCTGTCCGGGGCCAGTTGCGACAGGTCGGCGCCGGCGCCGCCGGGGGCGGGCATGGAGACGCGGTACGGGTTGAACCAGGCGTGGAACTCCAGGTTGCGCTTGTGCGACTCGTCGACCAGGAAGGCCAGCGGATCCCAGCCGGGGTTCTTGCCGCGTACGCCGGTCAGGTACTCCGACCACGGCTCGTACGGCGAGGGCCAGAACGCGTCAGCGGTCGGGCGGACCTGGACCACGACGGCGTTGTGGTTGAGCTTCCGGGCCAGGTCGAGCCAGGCCAGGTATTCGGCCTTCTGCTTGGCCACCTGGTCCGGCGCGGTCCAGGAGTCCTTGCTGGGCCAGTCGATGTTCGTCACCGAGGCGATCCACATGGCCCGGAACTGGCGCTTGGGGGTGGCCGGGTCGGTGACGCAGTCGGTGGAGGGGGAAGTGGTCGTGCCGGTGGCGCCGGGGGCGGCCTGCGCCGGCGTGCCGGCGACCAGCGTGCCGAGCAGCGCCGCGGCCAGCGCGGCGGCTCCGAGCCGAGTTGCCTTCATGCGGTGCGGTCCCTTCGTCGGGTCCGGGGGGACGGTCGGCGGCGAGACGTCACGGCAAGATTCGCCGTGTCACCCATGCCACCGGTAGAAAACTTTCATCTATCCGTGTCCGGCGCAAGACCCTGACGGCCGATCGATGTCCGGCTTCGTCCGATCGGCCGGATCGTGACGATTCCGATACCCGCGGTGCGGGATTGGAGCGGAAAACGGCTGGGTAGCTTGCCCGGTCACGGACCGCCACCGTGGCGGCCACACGGCGGGGGAGGTGATCAGATGTCGGTCCTGCGTACCAAGCCGATCCGGGACGTGCTCGCCCAGGGCGACGCCGACGGCGAGGACGGCAAGCCGGGACTGCGGCGCCGGCTCGGCGCGGTCGACCTGATGGGCTTCGGCATCGGCATCGTGATCGGCACCGGCATCTTCACCCTCACCGGTGTCGAGGCGCGCAACAGCGCCGGGCCGGGCGTGGTGATCTCGTTCGGCATCGCCGGCCTGGTCGCGCTGCTCGCCGC
Source organism: Micromonospora sp. AB353 (assembly GCF_049538395.1). NCBI lineage: Bacteria > Bacillati > Actinomycetota > Actinomycetes > Micromonosporales > Micromonosporaceae > Micromonospora > Micromonospora sp. AB353. The sequence continues at coordinate 33,589 of NZ_JBMVFV010000045.1, forward strand.
GCTCTGCTACGCCGAACTCGCCAGCAGCGTGCCGACCGCCGGCAGCGCCTACACCTACGCGTACGCGACGATGGGCGAGATCGTCGCCTGGATCATCGGCTGGGACCTGCTGCTGGAGTTCGCGCTCGGCGCGGCGGTGGTGGCCCGCGGCTGGTCCGGCTACCTCGCCGACCTGTTCGGCCTGCCCAGCGCCTGGTTCGCCGAGGAGGGCAGCGTCGTCAACCTCGGCGCGATCGGCATCGTGCTGGTGCTCGGCGTGGTCGCCATCGTCGGCATCCGCGAGTCGGCCCGGGTCACCAACCTGCTGGTGCTGGTCAAGGTGGCGATCTGTGCCTTCGTCATCATCGCCGGGCTGTTCTTCGTCAAGGCGGCCAACCTCAGCCCGTTCATCCCGTCCGCCGAGCCGGCCGGGGCCGGGGACGACGGCGTCAAGCAACCGGTGACCCAGGCCATCTTCGGGCTGGAACCCTCCGTCTTCGGCTTCGTCGGAGTGCTCACCGCCGCCGCAGTGGTGTTCTTCGCGTACACCGGGTTCGAGGCCGTGGCGAACCTGGGTGAGGAGACCCGCAAGCCCAAGCGGGATCTGCCGCTGGGTCTGCTCGGCACGCTGCTCATCTCCACTGTGCTCTACATCGGCGTCTCGCTGGTCGTGGTGGGCATGGTCAAGTACACCGAGATCGACGAGGGCGCGCCGATCGCGTCCGCGTTCCGGGCGGTCGGCGCCGGCTGGGCCGCGGTGCTCGTCTCCATCGCCGCCGTCGCCGGGCTCACCAGCGTGATCCTGGTGGACCTGGTGGCCATGGGCCGGATCGGCTTCGCCATCGCCCGCGACGGGCTCATTCCACCCGCCATCGCGAAGGTGCATCCGCGCTGGGGCACGCCGTACCGGATCGCCGGGATCATGACGGTGGCGGTGGCGCTGCTCGCCGGTTTCCTGCCGCTGTCGGCGCTGGCCGACCTGGTCAGCATCGGCGCGCTCTGCGCGTTCACGCTGGTCGCGATCGCGGTGCCGATCCTGCGCAAGCGCCGTCCCGACCTGGAGCGGCCGTTCAAGGTGCCGTTCTCGCCGGTGCTGCCGATCGTCACCGCCGTGGCGTGTCTCTACCTGAGCCTGAACCTGTCGGTGGAGACCTGGCTGCGGTTCCTCGCCTGGATGCTGATCGGCGCGGTCATCTACTTCGGGTACGGCCACCGCAAGAACCGGCTCGCCCGGCGCGAGCACTCGGACACCCCCGAGCCCGCCCCCACCCCCTGATGCGGGCCCCCCGAAGGAAGGGCCCCTTCTTAACGCCTGGCGTTAAGAAGGGGCCCTTCTACTACCGGAGGCGTTAACAAGGGGCCCTTCCTTACGCCGGCACGAAGCGCAGCAGGTTCCAGGAGGTGGCCGGCAGCAGCACGGAGATCCGGCCGCCGTCGACAGCGGGAGTGGTGAGGTCCCGGGGTGTGACCCGCTCGGGGTCCGCCTCGGTGTTCGTGGCGTCCGGGTCGGTTCCGGCCGCCACGGTGGTGTGCGCCTCGGCCCGCAGGCCGGGCAGGCCGGGCAGGCCGCGCAGGTCCAGGTCGAGCGGGACGTCCTGCGGGCTGCGGTTGACCGCGAAGACGGCCAGCGCGCCGGTCTCCTCGTCGTGCACGGCGACGGTGTCCAGCGCGGGCACTTCGCCGTACCGCCGGGTCTCGTAGGTGGGGCCGGTGGGCTCGGTCCGCAGCACGGTGCCGCGGGCGTACCGGGCGGTCAGTGCGAACGGGTGGAAGATGCTCTGCCGCCAGGCCGGACCGCCGTTGCGGGTACGGATCGGGGCGATCACGTTGGCGAGCTGCGCCTGGCACGCCACGCCGATGCGGTCGGCGTGCCGGAGCAGGGTGATCAGCAGGTCGCCCACCACCACCGCGTCGACGGCCGTGTAGTCGTCCTCGATCAGCGCCGGCGCCTCGACCCAGCCTCGCCGGTCCAGATCGGACTGGAGGCGGGACTGGTACCAGACGTTCCACTCGTCGAAGGAGATCTTCAGCTTGCGCTTCTGCCGCAGCTTGGCGCCCACGTAGTCGGCGGTGGCGACGACCTCGGTGATGAAGGCGTCCATGTCGACGGCGGAGGCGAGCAGGCTGGCCCGGTCGCCGTCGGAGGGGTCGTAGTAGGTGTGGGCGGAGATGTAGTCGACGTGCTCGTAGGTGTGCTCCAGCACCGTCGCCTCCCACGCGGCGAACGTGGGCATGCCCCGGCCGGAGCTTCCGCAGGCGACCAGGCTGATCGACGGGTCGATCATCTTCATCGCGCGGGCGGTCTCGGCGGCGAGCCGGCCGTACTCGTCGGCGGTCTTGTGCCCGACCTGCCACGGTCCGTCCATCTCGTTGCCGAGGCACCACAGCCGCACCCCGTACGGCTGCTCGGCGCCGTGCTTGCGGCGCAGGTCGGACATCTGGGTGCCGCCCGGGTGGTTGGTGTACTCCAGCAGGTCGAGCGCCTCGGTCACGCCGCGGGTGCCGAGGTTGACCGCCATCATCGGCTCGATCCCGGCCTCGGCCGCCCAGGTCATGAACTCGTCGAGCCCGAACTCGTTTGTCTCGACGGTCTTCCAGGCCAGGTCGAGCCGGCGCGGGCGGTCACCGACCGGGCCGATGCCGTCCTCCCAGCGGTAGCTGGAGACGAAGTTGCCGCCCGGGTAGCGGACCACGGAGACGCCCAGCTCACGGGTCAGGTCCAGCACGTCGCGCCGCAGCCCTCGCCGATCGGCTGTGGGGTGGCCCGGTTCGTACACCCCGCCGTAGACGCAGCGGCCCATGTGCTCGACGAAGGAACCGAAGATCCGGCGGTCCGCCGGCGCGACCCGGAACGCCGGATCGATCGTGAGCTGCGCGTTCGGCACGATGCCAACCTCTCCCTCGCTGCTGGTGCGGGTGACCGCTGTCACTTCGCTGTCAGTGGTTTCTACAACGTTGTAAGCGCCCGTGTAAAGAGGCAGTCGCGTCGTCGTGGCGCGGTACAGTGCGGCCAGCGTTCACCGGAAGGAAGTGCAGTGCGGCACAGGCTCAAGGACGTCGCGGAGCGCGCCGGAGTGTCGGTGAAGACCGTCTCCAACGTCGTCAACGGCTACCAGCACGTGCGCGCCGACACCCGGGCCCGCGTCGAGGAGGCCATCGCCGCGCTCAACTACCGGCCCAACCTGTCGGCCCGCAACCTGCGCAAGGGGCGCACCGGGGTGATCGCGCTGGCCGTACCCGAACTGGACATCCCCTACTTCGCCGAGCTGGCCCGGCACGTCGTCACCGCCGCAGCCGACCACGGCTGGACGGTGCTCATCGACCAGACCGGTGGCCGCTCCGAGCAGGAGCGCAAGGCCGCCAGCGGGATCGGCGACCACATGATCGACGGCCTGATCCTGAGCCCGCTCGCGCTCACCGCCGACGACCTCGCCGCGCTGGCCGGCCTGCCCATGGTGCTGCTCGGCGAACGCGTCGACCACGGCTCTGTCGACCACGTCATGATCGACAACGTGGTCGCCGCCCGCGAGATCACCGCTCACCTGATCGGGCTCGGCCGCCGCCGGATCGCCGCGATCGGCTCCCAGTGCACCCCCGAGGGCGCCAGTGCCCGGCTCCGCCTGTCCGGCTACACCGCCGCGCTGACCGAGGCCGGCATCGCCTACGACGAGCGCCTGGTGGCGCCCGCGCCGGCCTGGCACCGCGCGGACGGCGCCGCCGCCATGCGGCACCTGCTCACCACGGGGGTACGCCCCGACGCCGTCTTCTGCTTCAACGACACGCTCGCGCTCGGCGCGTTGCGTGCCCTGCACGAGATGGGCCTGCGCGTGCCGGAGGACGTCGCGGTGGCCGGCTTCGACGACATCGAGGACGGCCGCTTCTCGATCCCGACGCTGACCACAGTCGCCCCCGACAAGGAGCGCATCGCCCGCCTGGCGGTCGAGCTGCTGGCGGGCCGCCTGGGCCCAGACCGCGACGCCCCACCGCGCGAGCTGGTGGCCCCCCACCACGTGGCCCTGCGCGAGTCCGCCTAGCCCTCTTCTGGCCGTCCCCCTTCAGGTCGGCCCCGTCGATCATGAAGTTGACGGCGAAGTCGATCTCCTTGAGTGCCGTCAACTTCATGATCGACGGGGTGGGGCCTGGGGCGGTCGGCGCGGGCTCAGTCGAAGAAGCGGGCCAGGTGGGAGGGGGCGGGGGCGGGGGCGTCCGGTGGCAGGGGGGTCAGGTCGGCGAAGATCGAGGCGCCGTCGCAGCCGACGTGCAGCGGGTACCAGCGCGGCGTACCGGGTGGGCGCTGACCGCAGATGCCCTTGAACGTCTGCACGTCGAGCAGGCGTACGTGCGTCGGGTCGGCCACCGCGTTGACGTGCCGCCACCAGGGGCTCATCACGTGCAGCACCCCACCCGGCCGCAGCACCCGGTGGCACTCGTCGAACAGCGGCAGGAAGTCGATCAGATGCTCGACGATGTGTACCGCGAAGAACACGTCCACCGAGTCGTCGCGCAGCGGCAGCGAGCCGGCCAGGTTGGCGACCGCGTTGACGCCCGGCGCCGGATAGATGTCCAGCCCGAGGTTGCCCGGCCACTGCTTGGTCGCGCCGCAGCCCAGGTCGACCACGACCGGCGCCCGCCCGGCCACTGTCACCCGGCACCAGACCCCGAGTACGCCGGACAGCCGGCCGATCAGCTCCCGTGTCAGCCGTAGCTGTTCCTGGTCGGCGACCTCGCCGGTCAGGTGCGCGACTCCCCGGTCGAAGCGCACCTCGACCGCGGTTCCGCGAAGCCGCTCGTCGTGCCGGACCATGTCGGCCCACGCCTCGGCGAGGAAGCCGTCGGTCTGCCGGAGTCGCTCACCCGAGAGCGCGGTCTGCCCCATCGCCACCATGCGCCACCTCCGGCGGCCCGTTACCCCCGATTCGCCCCGATATGCCCCCACCCACCCACCGGCACCGCCCCCGTCACACGTTGATCAAGCAGGGTGCCCGAGGTCGCAGTCCTCGATGATCAAGGAGTTCGTGTCCTGTTGTGAGCGCGACGTTGACGCAAACTCCTTGATCACCTGGGCGGCGGTCGGGGGTGTGCGCGCCGATGCCGGCTCCCGCGCCCCGCCGCCGTTGATCTTGCGCTTGCGGCCCGGACCAAGCTCGCAAAAGGGGCACCGGGGGGCAACTGCAAGATCAACGGGAACAGGGGAACAGGGAACAGGCGGGGGCGAGGGCGGTCAGGGGGAGAGGGTTCGGCGGACTGTTCGGGAGCCTCGCATGCGCTGGCGCGGCTGGGCGGCGGCTGCCTTCGGGCGCTTGAGGTGGTAGCGGTGCAGCTCGTTGTTGCCCGGCAACGACGGATCCTCGCTCATCGCGACCAGTTCCCAGCCCTGGTCCCCGGCCCGGTTCAGGTGGGCCAGCGCGGTGTCGCCGTACGGCGTCACGTCGATCATGGAGCCGTCCGGGCCGTACCAGATGAAGACGACCTCCCACCCGGCGTCGGTGGCGGCGGCCTGGCGGCGGCGGACCAGCAGCGCGTACTCCCACTTGAGCATGCGCTCATTGTGGACCCGCGCGCGCCGGTCGGCACGGATCAGTGTTCGGCGATCCGTCCGTCCGCGACGCGCAGCCGCCGGTTCACGCTCACCGCGTCGAGCATCCGCCGGTCGTGGGTCACCAGCAGCAGCGTGCCCGGGTAGCTCGCCAGCGCCGACTCCAACTGCTCGATCGCGGCCAGGTCGAGGTGGTTCGTCGGCTCGTCGAGCACCAGCAGGTTGACGCCCCGCCCCTGGAGCAGGGCCAGCGCGGCCCGGGTCCGCTCGCCGGGGGACAGCGTCGCCGCCGGCCGCAGCACGTGGTCGGCGCGCAGCCCGAACTTCGCCAGCAGCGTCCGCACGTCCGCCGGGGCCAGATCGGTTACGGCGGCGCCGAACGCGTCGAGCAGCGGCTGGTCGCCGAGGAACAGTCCCCGGGCCTGGTCGACCTCGCCGACCACCACACCGGGGCCGAGCGCGGCGTGTCCCTCGTCCAGTGGCAGCCGCCCGAGCAGCGCGGCGAGCAGGGTGCTCTTGCCGGAGCCGTTCGCCCCGGTGATCGCCACCCGGTCGGCCCAGTCGATCTGCAGGTCCACCGGGCCGAGCGTGAAGCCGCCACGGCGTACCACCGCTCCTCGCAGTGAGGCCACGACGGCGCCGGCGCGGGGCGCGGCGGCGATCTCCATCCGCAGCTCCCACTCCTTGCGCGGCTCCTCGACCACCTCCAGCCGCTCGATCAGCCGGGCGGTCTGCTTGGCCTTCGCGGCCTGCTTCTCGGTCGACTCGGCGCGGTACTTGCGGCCGATCTTGTCGTTGTCGGTGGCCTTGCGGCGGGCGTTCTTGACGCCCTTCTCCATCCACGCCCGCTGGGTGCGGGCGCGCGCCTCCAGGTCGGCCTTCGTGTCGGCGTACTCCTCGTACTCCTCGCGGGCGTGGCGGCGCGCCACCTCCCGCTCCTCCAGATAGGCCGCGTAGCCACCGCCGTAGTGGTTGACCTGCCGCTGGTGCAGGTCCAGCTCGACGATCCGGGTGACGGTGCGGGTGAGGAACTCGCGGTCGTGGCTGACCACCACGGTCCCGGCGCGCAGCCCGGTGACGAAGCGTTCCAGCCGGTCCAGCCCGGCCAGGTCGAGGTCGTTCGTCGGCTCGTCGAGCAGGAAGACGTCGTACCGGCTGAGCAGCAGCGACGCGAGCCCGGCGCGGGCGGCCTGCCCGCCGGACAGGCCGGTCATCGGATGGTCGAGGCCGACGTCGAGACCCAGCTCCGCGGCGACCTGCGCGGCCCGTTCGTCCAGATCCGCGCCGCCGAGGTCGAGCCAACGTTCCAGAGCATTCGCGTACGCGTCGTCGGCGCCCGCCGCCCCGGCGGTGAGCGCCTCGGTGGCGGCGTCAAGCGCGGCCTGCGCGGCGCTCACCCCGGTGCGCCGGGCCAGGAACTCGCGGACCGTCTCGCCGGGCCGGCGCTCCGGCTCCTGCGGCAGGTAGCCGACGGTCGCCGTGGGCGGGCTGAGCGAGACCGAGCCCTGCTCGCGGGGGACCAGACCGGCGAGGGTACGCAGCAGCGTGGACTTGCCCGCGCCGTTGACCCCGACCAGCCCCACCACGTCGCCGGGTGCGACGACCAGGTCGAGGTCTTCGAAGAGGAGGCGGTCACCGTGGCCGGCGGTGAGGTCCTTGGCGATCAACGTGGCGCTCATCAGGTGACCGAGCCTACCGGCGGGCGCATCCGGATTACCGTGACCCGCGCTCACGGCGGCACCGGTCTGAGGGAGACTCACAGCCGTGGTGACCACACTGGCGATCGACTGTGGTGGCGGCGGGATCAAGGCCTCCGTACTGGATGCCGCCGGAACCATGCGCGCGCGGCCGATGCGCGTGCCCACGCCGTACCCGTTGCCGCCGGCCTTGTTCGTCAAGACGCTGCTGGATCTCGGCGCCCGCCTGCCCACGGCGGACCGGCTCACCGTCGGCATGCCCGGCATGATCCGGCACGGCGTCGTGGTGGCGACGCCGCACTATGTGACCCGCTCCGGGCCGCGCAGCCGCGTCGACCCCGAGTTGCTGGCCGAGTGGTCCGGGTACGACGCGCGAACCGCGCTGGCCGAGGCGTTCGGCGTGCCGGCGCTGGTGCTGAACGACGCCGAGGTGCACGGCGCGGGCGTGGTCGCCGGGACCGGCTGCGAGCTGGTGCTGACGCTCGGCACCGGGCTGGGCAGCGCGCTGTTCGACGGCGGGGTGCTGGCGCCGCACCTGGAGCTGTCGCACGCGCCGGTGCGGTGGAACACCACGTACGACACGTACGTGGGGGAGCCGGAACGGCGGCGGCTCGGCGACGCGTTCTGGTCGCGGCGGATCCGGCAGGTGGTGGACGGCCTGCGGCCGGTGTTCCGCTGGGACCGGCTGTATCTCGGCGGCGGCAACTCCCGGCTGATCCGGCCCGAGCAGGTGGCCCGGATGGGCGACGACGTGGTGATCGTCCCGAACACTGCTGGAATCGTCGGTGGTGTCCGGGCCTGGGACCTGATCGGCGGCCGGTACGACCCGACCACCTGATCTTCGACCGCAGGAACACTCGCGGTTCCGCCGGTGTTGTGCCAGCGTCGGACCTAGGGCCTGGCGCGACACGAGGAGGTGGGTCGAGTGGATCTTCTGGCGGAGTACCGGCGGGCGACCATGTTCTTCGAAGCGGGTGACCCGACCGGGGCGGCCCGGCTGCTCGAACCGATCATCGAGGCGGAGCCGGACAACTCCTCGGTCCGGCAGTTGCTGGCCCGCGCGTACTTCCAGTCGGCCCAGCTCAACCGGGCCGAGGAGCAGCTGCGCGAGCTGGTCGACCGCGACCCGAGCGACCACTACGCGCACCACGTGCTCGGCCGCACGCTGGAGCGGATGAACCGGCCCGTGGACGCGCTGCGGCACCTGCGCATCGCGGCCGCGATGTACTCGACGAACACCGACTACGCCACCGCGCTGCGCCGGGTGGAGGGCAAGGTCGGTCGTTGACCGATGACGCGGAAGGGCAGCCCGGGCGGGCTGCCCTTCCGCGTACCTAGGATGGGACCGTGAAGCTCAAGCTCGATCTCCACGACATCTACAACAAGGGCCACGACATCGATCGTGCGCTGCGCGGGATCATGGACGAGGCGGTGGCGAAGAAGGCCACGCTCGTGGAGATCATCCCGGGTAAGGGGTCGGGCGCGCTGAAGAAGAAGGTGCTGCGGTTCCTCGACCAGAAGGACGTGAAGCAGCTCTACCACCGGGTCGAGAAGGACTCGAAGAACTTCGGCCGCCTGTTCGTCCACTTCCGCTGGAAGTAGCGGTATCCCGGTCACTTCTCACCGATCGACAACGCGCGGTGCAGAGGATGGACGAGCATGCCGGCGAGCAGGAAGGGCCGTCCGCAGAGGAACTGGCGCGTCGCACCAGGTGGTTTGAGCAGTACGTCGAGGGGTTGAACCAGCGTTCTGTGGTGGCTGAAGCGGGTGGTGAACCCTACGCGTGTCCCTGCTGCCGGCACCCGACGCTCAAAGGGCGAGGTCAGTTCGAGATCTGCTTCGCCTGCGGTTGGGAGGACGACGGGCAGGACGACGAGGACGCTGACACGGTGCGGGGCGGCCCCAACGGCGCGCTCAGTCTGACGGATGCCCGTCGTGCCTATGCCGAGCGACGAGCCCGTTGGGAGCGCAGACGCCGTCGATCAACGCCCGAGACGGATTGACGTGCTCGGACGGCACAGCCGGTCGCTCCCGTCCAGCGCTGAGGCGCTCTGGGATGGTGGCGCCATAACGGTGCTCACCCCGGTCAGGCCGCGGTGAGCACCGTTATGGGGAGGCCGAAGGTGGTTGTTCCGGGACCGTGCCCGACGCCGATCAGGACCCGGTTGCCGAGCGGAGCGGCCAGGCGCACCACCACCTCGCGCTCCTCGGCGTAGTCCAGCCGATAGCCGTTCCCGTCGCGGGCGACCTCCACCGGCTCGACGAGCACCGCCGTGTCCGTCTCGAACACCACTGCGTCGGGGTAGTCGGCGTATTGCGCGGGCGTTCCGACGAACCGGAACGTCAGGGTGCGCCCATCGTGCGCGAGCACGGCCTCCTCGTGATGAGCGGCTCCTACGCCGGGTGGCCGCCACGTCATCCGACGTTCGAAGTCCGGGTCCAGAGCGATGAAGGGCCACCGCCGGTCGTCGGGGTGCATCATCCATGCCGGGAGTTCGCGAGTGCCCCGGTCGGTGGCGAACGGTCCGTTAGCCCGGATGATGTTCGCCAGCGGCCTCTGCGCCCCGCTCTGCACGTCACGGCAGTAGTCGACGGCGGCCGGCGCGATCTCCGGCGGCAACTCGGACTCCGGGACGCCGGGGGCGTCGAACAACGACCGCCACTGCGTGTCCACCATGAGTCGGTCGAGCGCCCTGATGCCCATCGCTGTCAGCACGATCGGACGCGGCTCGCGGTGAACGGGGAAACCGTCCCACATCGCCAGCGCCTGCCGCGCACACTCCGGATCGCTTGGCATGTCGCCAGCCTAGCCACCTGTGGATACGTGGCGGCGTGTCCCAGTCGGCGAACCGCCTTCGCCGCACCGATACCGCCGGAGGTGGCCGTGCGTGATTCGCTCCAGCCCGCCGAAGCGGTGCGGCGTCAGGTCATCGGCCGGAACCTCGTCGCGATCAACGGGGCCCATCTGGTCGTCGCATCCCTAAGTGACGAGTGGCTGCTGCGGTGGGGAGACCACGAGTAGCCGGTTACGCCGGGCGGCCGCCGAACGTCCAGTTCTGCACCTCCAGCTCGGCGTACCGGTCGGCGGCCAGCACCGCCCGCGCCTCGTCCGAGTCGACCGCCCGCACCAGCGCCGCCGTACCGAGCCACCTCACGCCGTCGTCGGACAGCAACGGTCCGTACGCGATCAGCTCATCCTGCCGCTGCGGCAGCACCGGGCCGGCACCCTGCTCCGGGCCGAGGCCGAGCACCAGGTAGCGGTTGCCGCCCCTCCGGCCCCCGGTGAACTCCCACATGGTGCGGCCCAGCATGTTCCGCCACCGCCGCAGCATCACGTCCCGGTACGCGCCGGCCTGGTAGTTGGGCTCGTCGAAGGCGAACGCCCGGGCGGCGGCGGGGCCGGGCAGGCCCAGGATGTGCACGCTGCCGGTCGGCGAGCCGTCGTCGGCGAGGGTCGGTCCGCGAGCGATCATCTGCTCCGCGTACCCGTCCATGTAGGCCCAGTGCTCCTCGATCAGCTTCTGGCGCAGAGGCGCCGAGCCGAGCCGATCGCGGTGGTAGCAGAAGAATTCCATGACCCGAGTCTCGCGGTCGATCAACAGGCGTAGCCACTTTTTGTGGGTACTTGCCGGCGTGCGCGTCCACGACGAACCTGGTTGTGGGTGGAGGCGGAAAAGGGCAGGTCAGGAGGCGGTACGGGCTTCGGCGAGTTTGTCCAGGCGGCGGTGGCCCCAGTCGGAGAGGGGAGCCAGCGCCTCGGCCAGGTCGCGGCCGACAGTGGTGAGCGAGTACTCGGTCTTCAACGGCAGCACCTCGTACGCCTCCCGGTGCACCAGCCCGTCGCCCTCCATCTCCCGTAGCGCCTGAGTCAGCACCTTCTCGGTGAGGCCCGGAAGCTGCCGGCGCGGCTCTCCGGGGCGGCGCGACGAGCGCCCGGACCGCCGAGGAGGCGATCGCCGCGAGCGGGTTGACTGTGGTCTGCGTGGTGAACTCCGATGCGTCGGACGCGATCCTGCGACGCGATGCGGTGACCGCCGCGCTCGAGGGGCGCACGGTCGTCAGCCTGACGGCCGACACCCCGGACCGGGCCCGCGACACCGCGCGGTGGGCGGCCGACTACGGCATTCGGTATCTGGACGGCGCGATCATGACGCCGACCACCACCATCGGCACCCCCGAAGCGGTGCTCATCTACAGCGGTCCGGCCGGCCTCTACCAGGAGCACCAGCCGGTGCTCGACGCGCTGGGCGGCACCCACACGCACCTCGGCGAGGAGATCGGGCGCGCGGCGGCGTACGACATCGCGCTGCTCGACGTCTTCTGGACCGCGATGGCGGGTTACGCGCACGCGCTGGCGGTCGCAAAGGCGGAGGGCGTGACGGCTCGGGAACTCGCGCCGTTCGCCACCGGTATCGCCGCGATCCTGCCGCCCATCTTCGAGGAGGGCGCGGCGGAGATGGACACGGGCAGCTTCCCCGGCGACGGCAACCCGATCACCTCCGCCGTGTCGTCCATGGCGCACATCGTCCACACGTCCGAGGCGCACGGCATCGACGCCGGGGTGATGCGTGCGGCCGAGGGCATGGCCCGCCGGGCCGTCGGGCTGGGCCACGGCGCGGACGGTTTCCTGCGGATCGCCGAGGTGCTGGGGCGGCGCTGACCCACAGCCAGTACGCCGAAGTGGCGGAGATCGGAAGAGC